>MICN01000086.1 GCA_001829875.1 Syntrophus sp. GWC2_56_31 | reverse complement strand
GGAGCTGGGCCTCGTTGTAAGTCCCGGAGGTGTATGAGGCGAGGTTTTCCTCAAACCGTTCGACCAGTTCAATGATCGCTTGGGAAACATTCATAATCCGTCTTCCCTTTCACCCTGATAAGATATCAGATATTAAGCGAATCATAAGTCCTTAAAAGCCCTGCACCAGTGCCGCGGCCTCCTCCCCGGCGACAAACCCGGTGGAGAAGGCCGCCTGGAGGTTGTAGCCCCCCGTATCGGCGTCGATATCCATCACCTCGCCGCAGAAAAAAAGGCCGGGGACGAGGCGGGATGCCATCGTCCGGGGATCGATCTCTTTGAGCGAAACCCCGCCGGCCGTTACGATCGCCGAGGTCAGGGGGAGGGGGCCTTTGATAGTGAACCGGAGCGACTTGAGGAGGAAAAGGAGTCGCTCCCGCTCCCCGGCGGTGATCTGATGACCGGGCCTGTCCGGGGGGATTCCGGTCATCTCGATAAAAGGCTCGATCATCTTGCGGGGAAGAAGGCCCGCCAGGAGATTGCGGAAGCCCCGTTTCCCGGACCGGTCGAAGTCGCCCTGGAGACGGGCGCGGAGCGCATCCACGCTCAGGGCGGGCTTGAGGTCGATCGAGACGCTGACCGGTCCTTCCGCCAGGGCGTCCACTACGGCAAGACTCATCAGGAGCGTGATCGGTCCGCCGATCCCGAAGTGGGTGAAGAGCATCTCCCCCATCCGGCTCTCGATGACCGATGAGCGTCGTTTTTTTGTATCGAGCCCGCGTCCGAGATCCTTTGCCGGGGTCAGGGCGGAATCGATGGTCGCGGCCGCGCCGCGAAAGGCGGTCAGGCGGACATTTTTAAGGCTCACCCCCTGCATCGACTTGGTCCGTTCGACCTCCGCAACGACAAGCGGCACGAGCGCCGGTCGGAGTTTGGTCACGGTATGGCCGAGGGCGGCCGCCATCCGGTACCCGTCGCCGGTGGAGCCGGTCGCCGGCCAGGTCGCGCCGCCGGTCGCCATGATGACGGCGCGCGCGGGAAAGGGGACTTTCCCCGTGCGGACCCCTTCGATGCGGCCGTCGCGGAGGGCGATCCCTGTCACGTCCGCGCCCGTATGGACCTCCACGAGCTGCTCCTTGAGGTATCGCCGAAAGGCCCTCACGACATCCGCCGCGTCGTCGGAAACGGGAAAGATCCGCCCCCCGCGTTCGACCTTGGTCTCGACCCCGCAGCGCCCGAGAAAGGCGAGGAGGTCGTCCCGGAAGAAGCGGCGGAAGGCGCTGTGGAGAAAACGTCCGTTCGGGCCGTACATGGAGATGAAATCGCCGAGGTCCCGGGCGTTCGTCAAATTGCAGCGGCGCTTCCCGCTGATCAGGATCTTCTTTCCCGGTCCGTCGGTCTTTTCGAGGAGAAGGACGTTGGCGCCCCTTTCCGCGGCCCGCCCGGCGGCCATCATCCCGCTCGCGCCCGCGCCGACCACGATCACGCGTCGTGTCTCTTTGCTATGGTTCGGCACATCGACCACCGCCCCGCTCCATGGCGCCGCCGGCCCCTTCGAGGATGATCCGCTTCAGAAGCTCCCAGTCGATATCGTTCTGCAGACAGTCATACCGGGCCGTCACGATCACCTGGGGAATGACCTTCCTTCGCTTGAGACGGACCCCTTTGAGTGTGATCGGCGTCGAACGGATCCCCTTTGCGATTTCGAAATCGCACGCCCCCCCGACGGCGGCCCGGATCTTTTTTCGCTGGACGAGGCGTTTTGTGAAGTTCGTGCTCGGCGAGATATAGAATTGCCACCCCGCCTCCTCGCAGAGGGTGCGGATCTCGCCGCAGCGGCAGTTCTTGCATTTGACGCAGAGGATCCCCTCATCCTTGGAGAAACGGGCCTTGCATTCTTCGCCGATCAGGCAGTGCGGCAGGACCACCGCCTTTTCCGCCGCCGGGATTCGGTCGAAATCATCCTGGTAATAGGCGTTGGCGATGCCGGAGATATCGTAGCGGATCCCCAGCCGCGCCAGAAAAGAGCGCATGGGAAAGAAGAAAAAAGCGGAAACAAATTTGAGTCTTCTGCAGTCTTGGGTCATCGAACCTTCACACTCCGTCTGATTTGACCACTGGGGAGCAATACGCCATCCGTATGCCCCAGATGGATATCAGAAAGCGGTCAGGAAAGCAATTTCTTTGCTTTTTTCACTATCTCTGCTGGAATGTCTGTGGTATAGTACTTGTCAAGTTTGCCGCACGGTTCCTTTCCTTATAACCATCCCAGGGTGGGGGAGGTGGACTTGAATTATAAAAAGACTGTCTTTATTGTGAATCCCCATGCGGGAAATGGATCGACGGGCAGAGAGTGGCCCCGGATCGGAAACAGGGCCAGGGACCTCCTTGGTCCTTACGAGACCTGCCTCACCGGCGGGCCGGGAGACGCCACCCGGATAGCCCGGGAGCGCCTCCTCGATGGCGCCGACCGGATCATCTGCGTCGGCGGCGACGGTACGCTCAACGAGGTGGTCAACGGCTTCCTCGATGAAAAGGACCCCCTCCGGAAGGACGCCGTACTCGGGTTTCTCCCCAACGGAACCGGTTGCGACTTCTGCCGGACCATGCCTATCCCCGCCGGCCTGGAAGCTTCCCTTGCCACTATCCGGGAGGACCATATCCACACCATCGATCTCGGCCATATCCGCTACCGCGATCATCAGGGAAACACCCGTACCAGATACTTCCACAACATCGCCAGCTTCGGCCTCGGGGGCGAGGTCGTAGACCGGGTAAACCGGACGAGCAAAGCCTGTGGACCATTCCTGACCTTTATCTGGGGGACGCTGGTTTCCCTTTTCTTATACGGGAAGAAGCGTGTCTCCATCCGCGTGGATGAGGGGGAGGAGCAGACGGTGGACGTGCTCAATATCGCTATCGCCAATGGCCGCTACCATGGCGGCGGAATGCTCGTCGCCCCCGACGCAATGGCCGATGACGGACTTTTCCATGTGACCATCATCGGTGCGATGCGCCTTCCCTTGGTCTTCTGGCACCTTCCCAAGCTCTACCTCGGCGGCATCGAGCACATCCGCCAGGTCACGATGCAGACAGGGAAAAAGGTGATCGCCTCGTCGGAGCAGCGGGTCCTTTTGGATATCGACGGTGAACAGCCGGGGACTCTGCCGGCGGAGCTTTCAATCGTCCCCGGCGCCATAAAAATGATCATGAGAAAATCTCCCTGATCGAAACCGATGCGCCCGTTAAAAAGTGGGGAGATATTCCCCAGAGCCCGGGGAATATCTCCCCACTTTTCTGGGCACATGACGCCTTCCTACACGCCATCCGAAGAAAATAGATCCTATTTTCAGGTTGTTAAGCGAATCGAATCTCCTACGCTTCCAATGGCATAGCCTTTGCTCTACATCGGTCGGCTGGGAAGATTGGGTAGAAGGATGAATCGTAAAATGAAACGTTTTCTGATCACTGCGGCAGGCGTGATGGTTTTGTGTTTTGCCTTGGTTTTTGCCGCTGATAAACCGACCGCCGTTCGCCCCCCGCCGCCTCGTGTCCCGGAGATGAGCGCAGCCGGCAAAGTGATCGCGGTATCCAAGACCGAACTGAGAATAGAGCGAACGCTGAAGGGAAAAGTGGAGACCATGGAATTTATCCTGGAGAACCCTTTCCCGACGATTGCGGTGGGCGATCAGATCAAGGTTCACTACCGCGAAAAGGACGGTCGGAATCTCCTGATACGGGTGGCGCCGTCAAAAAAGACGGCTGTTGGAAAATCGAAGAAAGAAATACCGAAGAAGGCGAAACCGGGCGACGCCAAGGCGGTGCCGGTCACGAAATAGCGGCAGGGAATGGGTGTTTTTCCTTGGCCTTTACAGGTCAGGGTTGCATGGGTGCTTCCCCGCATCGAGCCGGTTGCCGGCCGAGCGGTGGAAATGGCATAAACCAAATTAATGAGGAGGAAGTAAGGATGAAACGATTCATGGTATTGGTTATCGGGTTGGTGTTCTTGTTCACGACGTCCGCAATCGCAGCAGGCGAGCCGAAGAAGAAGGATGCCGCGGCTGATCCCGCGAAGGTTGAGAAGAAGGCCGAGGCGGCAGAGAAAAAGGCCGACACAAAAGCGGCAACCGCAGAGAAGAAGGCAGACAAGAAGGCCAAGGTCGACGCGAAGAAGGCAGACACAAAGGCCAAGGTCGACGCGAAGAAGACAGACACAAAGGCCAAGGTCGACGCGAAGAAGGCAGACAAGAAGGCCAAGGTCGACGCGAAGAAGACAGACAAGAAGGCCAAGGTGGACGCGAAGAAGGCAGATACAAAGGCCGCGACGGCAGAGAAGAAGGCCGACACGAAGGCCAAGGTAGATGAGAAGAAGGCGGATGCACCGAAGAAGTAATTCATTTTCATATTGAGTTACAGTGGGGTACGGGATTCTTTCCCGTACCCCATTCCTTTATTTGACACCCCCGAAGAAATGCCTTTCCCCCACTGCAATCACTCTTTAAAAATCGCTACGTGCATTTTGTCCCCATACTGATCTATAATCAATTCAACGAAAACAAACGGGGGAACCGAGAAGCACCTTCATAAGGAGTGATTCATGACCTTGCGCACCCGCCTGATGATCATGACCGTCATCGCCCTGGCCGTCACAATGGCCGTCTGGGGGTGGGTTCAGATCCAGGTTCTGGACCGGATTCTCGTTGAACAGCAAGGGAGGCGCATTTCCAGCGTCGCCGAAACGGTCAGCACCTATTATCAGCGTTTTCCGACCGGTCTGGGGCTCTCCGCGCTCGACACCGCTCTCAAGGAACAGATCCAGACCGACGTACGCCTCGCCCGGATCGATATCTTCACCGTCGTCAATTACGACATCGACTACATCGAATACATCGCCGGCGCCAGCCGGGTCGCGTACGAATGGCCGGAGAGCCTGGTCAGCTCCGTGGCGGCGGCGCGCAAGCCTTACAATATCCGCCTCCAGACGGTAGACGGTCCGGCCGTGGGGCTGCTTTACCCCGTCATATCCGAGAAGTTGCGGGCGACTCAGTTCGTCGTGGGGGTGGTCACCTTCAGCCGGGTGAATGCCGAAATTCTCTCCCAGGCGCAGCACCTTTTGGTCATCAGCACCTTCGCGCTTCTGCTTGTCATCCTCCTGGTCCTCGCCGTCAGTTACCGCTGGCTCATCGGTGGACCGCTTGGCGTCATCGTCCGAACGATCGACGAATTTCAGACGGGACAGTATGTAAAGCGGATCCCGATCAAACGCCGGGACGAATGGGGACACCTCGCGGAGCACTTCAATTCGATGGCCCAGGAGATCGAGCGGGTCCTTGCCAGGAATCAGGAACTGACGCGGAGCCTGGAAGACCGTGTCCAGGAGGCAACCCGAAGGGTTGTCCAGCTCCAGAGAGAGGTCAACCAGCTCCAGCAGCTTGCCGCCCTGGGCTATCTCACCGCCACACTGGCCCATGACCTCGGGACACCGCTCCACTCCATAGCCGGCCTCGCCAATCTGCTCCTGGAAAAAGAGGGCTGGCCACCCGATGCGGCCCGCAAGTTAGAGCTGATCGTTCAGCAGACCCAGCGGCTCAACACCGTCATCCAGAATGTCCGGCGCGCCACCCGCCCACCCGAACCCCATTTCGAGGCGGTCCGAGTCCCGGAACTCCTGAACGAGACACTTACCCTCGTCGACCCCCTCATGCAAAAAGCCGGGATCAAACTGCACGTCCATCTCGATAATCAACTTCCACAGATCAAAGCGGACCGCAACCGTGTGCAGACCGCCCTGTTCAATCTGATCCAGAATGCCATGGAGGCGATGCCGGAAGGCGGACAGATCACGGTTTCCGCTTACACCGACTCGAACCGACGCGAGGTGTTTCTCATGGTTCAGGACACCGGCAAGGGCATCCCGTCGGAGCTCATGGAGAGGATCTGCGAACCGTTTTTCAGTACCCATCATGAGGAGGGTCTGCGGGGGCTGGGGCTGGCCATCGTTCAGGACATCGTCAAAATCCACGGGGGACGCATCGACATCGAAAGCCGGGCGAATGAGGGAACAAAGATCGTCATCACCTTTCCAGCGGCAGAATAACGGGGTCAGGTCTTTAAATTTAGCATTTCGTTCATAAAGCGCACGAAACGCTAAATTTAAAGACCTGACCCCCGAAGTGACCCCCGAAGACCGTAACGCTGGATCTTTGTTCGCAGGGTCTTCCGGTCGATCCCCAGCCGTTGGGCGGCCTGACTCTGGTTCCAAGCCATATGTTCCAGGGTATGGAGGATCTGCTGCCGCTCCGCTGCTTCGAGCGGTGACAGGGGCGTCGCCCCCTCGCTTATGGGGGGGGCCAATTTCCCGGGAAGATTCTCGGGGAGAATCACGGTAAAAGGAGAGAGGAGCAGTGTCTGTCGAAGGACGTTTTCCAGTTCGCGGACATTCCCGGGCCAGTCGTAGGACATGAGCAATTCCATCGCCTCATCGGAAATGCGGACCGTGGGATATCCCCATTTCTTCAGGAACAATTCGATGAGCTGCGGGAGGTCTTGTTTATGCGTCCGAAGCGGCGGCACCTGCAGGCGAACGACAAAGCGATAGAGGAGATCGGAGCGGAACCGGCCGGCCTTGGCCTCCTCGTCGATATCCCGGTTTACCGCCGCGACCACCCTGACGCCCACATGCCTCGCCTCGTTCCCGCCGAGCCGCCTGACCTCGCCGTTCTGCATGAACCGGAGCAGCTTCCCCTGGAGCGACGACGACATCTCGGAGATCTCATCGAGGAAGATGGTCCCGTGCTGGGCCGCCTCCAGGAGCCCCGGATGCATGCGATCGGCTCCGGTGAAGGCGCCCCGTTCGTACCCGAAGAGCTCCGACTCGAGGAGGGTCTCCGGAATGGCGCCGCAGTTGACCGTCAAAAAAGGCTTACCGCGCCGGGCGCTCAACAGATGGAGGGAGCGGGCTGTCAGTTCTTTGCCGGTCCCGCTCTCCCCGCTGATCAGGACGCTTGCCGAGGCGTCGGCCACCCGCGCGATCTGCTTGTAGAAGTCGACCATCACCGCTGACGAGCCGATGAAGTGCGGCTCCTGCTGGTCCTCCGGTTGACCCTGGATCCAGTGTTGCCGGAGATCGCGGACCTCGAGCACTTTCTGGACCATTGCACGGATCGCGTCCGGCGAGAATGGCTTGCTGATGTAGTCCCAGGCGCCCAGCCGCAGCGCTTCCATCGTCGTTTCCAGCGAACCGAAGGCCGTCATCAGGATCACGGGCAGCTGCGGCCATTTCTGATGCACCGCTTTGAGGAACTGCAGACCGTCGATATCCGGCATCCGGATGTCGGAGAGAAGGATGTCATAGCGCGCCAGATCCCCATCGAGGGCCTCCCGCGCGGAGGTGAAGGCATCGACCTCATAACCGGCCCGCAGAAGCGCCTCCTGGAGAAATTCGCAGGCCACTTCGTCGTCGTCGATGACCAGAATCCTGACCTTCTTCATGCGCTGCCTCTACCCAAGTCCCTTCTCCCCCATGTAATGGGCCAGATCCGCCACCCGGCAGGAATATCCCCATTCGTTGTCATACCATGCCACCACCTTTGCCATGTTGTCGCGAAGCACCTGGGTGAACTCCACATCCACGATGGAAGAGTGGGCATCCCCCTTGAAGTCCATAGACACCAAGGGAGACTCCTCGCAGGCCATGATCCCCTTGAGCTGTTTCCGGGCGGCTTCACAGAGGACCGCTCTGAGCTCCTCTGTCGTCGTTTTGGTCTTCAATTCGGCCACGAAATCGACGATGGAAACCGTCGGGGTCGGGACGCGGAGCGAGTAACCGTCGAACCGGCCGGCCAGATCGGGAATGACAAGCGAGAGGGCCCGGGCGGCGCCTGTCGTCGTCGGGATGATGTTCATCGCGGCGGCCCGGGCGCGCCGGAGATCCTTATGAGCGAGATCGAGGATGCGCTGATCGTTTGTGTAAGAGTGGATCGTCGTCATCATCCCCTTCTCGATGCCGAATGCCTTGTGGACGACCATAACCGGCGGAGCCAGGCAGTTGGTCGTGCAAGAGGCGTTGGAGACGATATGATGCTTCTTCGGCTGATAGCTCTTGTGATTGACCCCCATCACGACCGTCAGGTCCTCTTCCTTGGCGGGGGAGCTGATGATCACCTTTTTAGCCCCGGCCTGGAGATGCGCGGCGGCCTTCGGACCGGTCAGAAACAGGCCCGTGCTCTCGATCACGATATCGACCCCCTCGTCGTCCCAGGGAATGGCCGCGGGATCGCGGTAGGCCAGATTCTTGATGGGCCGGCCATCGATGATGAAATTGTCCTTCCTGACTCTGACCTCGCCCGGATAGCGGCCGTAGTTGGTGTCGTATGTAAACAGATGGGCGTTCGTTGCCACATCGGAGAGGTCATTGACCGCTACGACCTGGAGAGACATGGGATATCGGGCGAGGACGGCCTTTAGAACCTGCCGTCCGATCCGGCCAAAACCGTTGATGCCCAGGCGAATCATAGGGTTCTCCTTTCAATTGTCATCGATGCGGTATTTATGCGCCACCATCAGATCGCACCGGATCTGGAGCGTCTCGTGCATCCGGGCGTTATCCAGGGCGATCGCGCTCAGGTTGGCCACTACCCTGAGAAACTTGAGCTCATCGTCGCGGAATTTGCGGATCTTGTCCGTATAGACGCGCAGGACGCCGATCGCCTTCTTCTCCAGTATCAGGGGGACGACCAGGACGGACTTGATCCCCTCCGCCTTCGCCATTGAGCCATACTGGAAATCCTTCGCCGTCCGGGCATCCTCGATCCAGACCGACCGCCCTTTGAGGACCTTGCGGTCGAGGCCGCTTTCCTCAACAAGAATAGGACCCTTGCGAACATATCCCTTCGACAGGCCCTTTGCGGCGCCGAGCACCAGCATCCGGCCGCGGGAGTCAAGAAGGCGGATGCTGCTTGCCTTGACGCCCATCGCCTTGACCACGCATTGCACGATCTTCTCCAAGACCTTCGACAGATCCAGCGAGGCATTGATCACCCTGGCCACATCGTACAAGGCCTCAAAATAATCGACACCCTTCCCTTTCATACCTTTCCCTCCTGTCTGTCTTTTACACGTTAACGCACGAGTCCCATCAGGAGGAGTCCCATCCCGGCCAGCCAGCCGATCAGAGGCTTCACCTGTCGATTCTCTTCCCGGCTGCCGTAAAAGAGGAGGTAGCCGGGAATCATGGCGCATAACATCCCTTCCCGCACGCTCTTCTTTAACGCCTTGATGGCAACGATATCCTGACAGACGAGCATCACCAGAAATCCCCCCAGGACCATGTTTGAATTCATATCACCCACTCGTCTGTTCTTCTCCTCTCCCTTCCATGAAGGCGAATTGTCCCGCGGCGGTTACCGCCGGGTGCCGGACAGCGAGTATACAGGAAGCGAGCAAAAAAATCCATCGATGTCGATCCGGACAAATCCGGACAAATCACGTTGACAGGCAAACCCAACCCCTTTATACTTAAGCTCCGGAAAATGAACGTGAGGTCATAATATGCTTCTGGCCGACACCCTGAAGAAGGCTTACCGGTTCTTCCCCGAAAAAGAGGCGATCGTCTGCGGCGGCCGGCGGTGGACCTATGGGGAATTCTTCGGACGTATCAGCCGTTTCTCTCATTATTTAATCGAAGCGGGGCTGGAAAAGGGCGACCGGATTGCCATCCTGCATCCCAATTGTCATTATTTTCTGGAGGCATATTATGCGATTGCCCTGAGAGGAGCGGCGGCCGTACCCCTTAACTACCGGCTCTCCGCCGGGGAGCTTGCCTTGATCATGAACGATGCCGGCGCCAGGGTGCTGATCGCCGATCCCCGTTTCCGCGAAACGGTCGACCGGATGCGCGCCGATCTTCCGACCGTGGAAAAGATCATCTGGACCGGCGACAAGAGGGATGACCTTCCGGAGGGGGGGCGGGACTTGCGTTATGAGGAGATCATAGCGGGAGTATCGACGCGGGTTTTCGAAGTCGACGTCGCGGAGACAGACATCGCCCAGATTTACTATACCAGCGGGACGACGGGTCGCCCGAAAGGGGTGATGCTGACCCACAGGAACGTCACCGTTCACGCATTGGGGACCATCGCAGAGTTGCACCTTACGGACCGCGACGTCTGGCTCCACGCGGCGCCCCTGTTTCACCTGGCGGACGCCTGGGCAACCTGGGCCATCACCTGGGTCGGCGGCACCCACATCCTGGCGGGCGAGTTCGATTCGCCGACGGTCCTGGCCGCCATGGAGAGAGAAGGGGTGACTCTGACGAATCTCATTCCCACGATGCTCAATATGCTGGTGAATGATCCCGGCGTGAAAGACCATGATTACAGCCGGCTGCGGGTGCTGCTGAGCGGCGGCGCCCCCATTGCCCCCGAAGTGGTCCGGAGGATCGTGGACACTTTCCAATGCGACTATATCCAGACGTACGGAATGACCGAAACGAGCCCCTATCTCACCCTTTCCATCCTGAAGGGGCACCTGATGCAGAAATCCCCCGAGGAACAGCTTCGCTTCAAATCAAAGACGGGCCGGGAGTTCATCGCCACGGAACTGAAGGTCGTGGCGGACGACGGACGTGAGATCAAGAAGGATGAAAAAGAGGTCGGTGAAATCATTGTCCGGGGCGATACCGTCACGCCCGGGTACTGGCAATTGCCGGAAGAAACGGCGCGGGCGATCAGGAACGGCTGGCTTTACACGGGCGATATGGCCGTCATGGACGAAGAGGATTATGTCACGATCGTCGATCGCCGGAAAGACATGATCGTCACCGGCGGGGAGAATGTGTATTCCACAGAGGTGGAAAACATCCTCTACATGCACCCGGCCGTTCTGGAGTGCGCCGTCGTGGGGGTCCCCGATGAAAAATGGGGAGAGGCGGTCAAGGGGATCGTGGTCTTGAAACCGGCGTGCAAAGCGACGGAGGAGGAACTGATCACCTTCTGCAAGGAGCGGATCGCAAGATATAAATCACCGAAGTCGATAGACTTTATCCTCGTACTTCCCAAAACCGGCTCGGGAAAGATCGAGAAGAAAAAACTGCGGGATCCGTACTGGACGGACGCAACAAAAAAAATCCAGTAGCGTCCTGCCACCGGCGATCCGCTTCGTGTCAGAAAGTTTCCCCTATCGGGATTTAGCAAATTCTGTTGAAGACTGTGTAAGAACATCTGCAATAAAATATGGTTGACTTGCAGGGAAGTTATTCGTAAGGTACAAGCACATACTGACGAGTTCTCGTCGACAGAACGGTCCGATGCAATGAACCGGGTTGTCAAATGACAAAATGCATTACAACAGGAGGGAAACATGAAACGAACGATCGGTAGCTTGGCGGTAGTGTTTTTTGCATTGATGGTGGGAGTCGCACCGGCGCAGGAGAAGATCAACATCTCGATCGGCACCGGCGGGACCGGCGGCGTGTATTACCCGATGGGGGGCGGTATGGCCAACGTCCTTTCCAAGACCGTACCGGGAATGCAGGCGACGGCAGAGGTGACCGGCGGCTCTGTCGCAAACCTTCAGTTGATCGGAACGGGTAAATCGGATATCGGACTTGTGATGGTGGACGCAGCCCTGACTGCCCTCCAGGGCGAAGATAAGTTCAAGAGCGGGAAAATCCCGATCCGCACGCTGATGGTGCTTTATCCGAATCGTATGCACGTGGTGTCGGTCGAGAGCACCGGAATCAAAAAGATGTCCGATCTCAAGGGGAAGCGCGTATCGACCGGTTCGCCGGGCAGCGCCACCGAGGTGATGGCATTCCGCGTGATCGAAGCGGCCGGTCTCGACAAGGATAAGGACCTAAAGCGCGACAGGCTCGGCGTCGCCGAATCGGTCAACGCCGTCAAGGACGGAAAGATCGACGCCTTCTTCTGGGTCGGAGGCATCCCGACGGCCGCCGTCACCGACCTCGGCGCGACCCCCGGGGTCAAGATCCAGATGATCGACCATTCGGAGGTCGTGGACGCGATGAATCGAAAATACGGGCCGCTGTACGTCCAGGACGCGATCCCGGCAAAGAGTTACCCGGGGCAGGACACCCCCAACAAGGTCGCAACCGTCTGGAATATCCTCGTCTCGCATGAAAAGATGTCCGACAAGGTCGCTTACAACATCGTCAAGACGATGTTCGACAAGAAGGCCGATCTGGTCAACGTCCATCGGGAAGCGCTGAACTTCGACTACAAGTACCAGACCAACGCCCACTCGCCGATCCCTTACCACCCCGGCGCGATCAAGTATTTCGCCGAGAAGGGGATCAAGCTGAAGTAGGAATCGTCTACATTACCCTTTGAAACTAGAGATCGTTGTCCCCCGCCCGGCCCTCCTCCCGACAGAAGAGGACCAGGCGGGGGTTTGTTGCACAGGGGAGAGCCATGACGGAGAATGAAAAATCGGCGGCCGAGGAGGTCGTCATCAGCGAAGAGGCCCTGAAAAAGGCCGCGGAATTCATCGAAGAGGAAGAGGGGAAAACCCACAAGTTTAGCGGCTGGTTTGCGGCGTTCCTCACGGCCGTCGCCGTGATCATGTCCCTCTTTCACCTCTATGCGGCTTACGGGATCATTTCGGCGCAGGTGATGCGCCCGGTGCACGTGGGCTTTGTGCTGTTCCTGGCGTTTCTGCTCTTCCCGATGCTGCCGCGGTTTCGCCACCGCATCATGTGGTGGGACGTGGTCGCCGCCCTTCTCGGCGTGGTGATCATCGCCTATGTGATCCACGGGGGAGACGATTTCGGCGATCGCGCGACGGATCCGCTCATATGGGACCAGATTTTCGGCGTGATGTTCATCGTGCTGATCCTGGAAGCGGCGCGACGGACCTCCGGCTGGATCATGCCTTTCGTGGTGGTGCTGTTCATTATTTATGCGATGGTCGGGCCGTATCTGCCGGAGCCGTGGACCCATCGCGGCTATGACATCTCGCGGCTCACCGGCCACATGTACATGACGCTCGAGGGCATCTTCGGCGTGGCCGTGGATGTCTCCTCATCGCTGATCATCCTGTTTACGATCTACGGTGCGTTTCTTGAGTTTTCGGGCGCCGGCAAGTTCTACATCGACTTTTCCTTCGCCGCGATGGGGGGCAAACACAGCAGCGCGGGGCGTACCGTCGTGCTTGCCTCGTTTCTGCTCGGCGGGCCGTCGGGCTCCGGGGTCGCCACGACGGTGACCCTGGGCTCGGTTGCCTATCCGATGCTCGCCAAGGCAGGATACGCCAAGGACCCGGCGGGCGGACTGCTCGCCGCCGGAGGTCTCGGCGCGATCCTGTCGCCTCCGGTCCTCGGGGCCGCGGCTTTCCTGATCGCCGAATTCCTCAAGATCTCCTATCTCGACGTCATCCTGATGGCGACGATCCCGACCATCCTATACTACTTCGGGATTTTCCTGATGGTCGAGATCGATACGCGCAAGTTCGGCACGCACGGGGCGCCGGTAGAGAAACAGCAGAAGCTCTGGCATCTCACCCGCAATTTCGGCTTTCACTTCCTGTCGCTGGTCTCGATCATCTTTTTCATGCTGCTCGGCTATTCGCCGATGATGGCGGTTTTCTGGGCGACCGTGGTCGCACTGGTGACGAGCTTTCTCCACCGCGACTGCGCGCTCATCTCCTACGATTTTTTCCGCGGCCGTGAACCTGTTCTCCGAGGCATCTTCCAGTCGAAACTCATCAAGGCACTCCAGGGCGGCTCGGTGGGCATGCTCAATGTCGCGGCTACCTGCGCTGCAGCGGGCATCATCGTCGGCGTGGTCACTCTCACAGGCCTCGGTCTCAAGTTCAGCTCGATCGTGCTGAACTATGCGGATTCGGGGAGCCGCCTTATGGCCGATATCGGGGTTGCGTTCGGCGCCGCAAACACCCCGGCCCTCCTGCAAGAGATGAAACTCCTGCTCACAGCCATATTCACCTCGGCGATCGTGTGGATCGTCGGTCTCGCCGTGCCGGTGACGGCAAGCTACATCATCTGCGCGGTGATCGCCGCACCCGCCCTGATCCAACTCGGCGTTCCCGATTTTGCGGCACACATGTTCATCTTCTACTACGCGGTGCTGTCCGAAGTGTCGCCGCCGACCGCGCTCTCGCCGTTCGCCGCGGCCGCGATTACGGGCGGCAATCCCTACAAGACGACGCTGCAATCCTGGAAGTACACGATGCCGGCATTCCTGGTGCCGTTTATGTTCGTGCTCGACCCCTCCGGCCAGGGCCTGCTGCTGACCGGTTCGTTCAAGACCCTCGCCCAGGCCAACTGGGGCGAGATAGCGGTGGTAAGCATCACCGCGATGATCGGCATCGGGGCGCTCGCGGGCGGGATGCAAAACTGGCTGTTCAAGAAAACCAACCTGTTCGAACGCGGCACGCTGATCCTGGCAGGCCTGCTTCTGGTCTATCCCAAACCGCTGTTCGATTACATCGGGATCGCTCTGTTTGCCCTGGCGATCGTGACACAGAAATTACGGAAGACGTGATTGTCTTTTTCTTATTCAATCGCCTTGATGTCGACGATAAAATATTCCGTTTCTCCAAAACAGCTCGTCGGGATACCCTTATGCTGTTCATATACGAGGGACACCCGCTTGCCGGCGAACGTATTGATGCGCCTTGCCACGTTATCGTCACGCACACTGAACAGGAACTTGTCCGGGATGGCTCCGGGCATGGTCACCATCGCCATTTCTCCCTCCCAGGTTTTACAAATCCAGCCGCTTTTTGACAGTTTCTGGATATAACCGGTCCGTTCACCGCTCGAAAAACTCCAGGTCAACGCGAGCCATGTGTAGAGGCTAAAGGCGGCCGCCGTCACGAGAACAATCCCCGCGATCCAGACTATGATCCCTGATTTTTTGTGATTCCCGGAATTGACGTTCATAGCGATCTCTCTTGCATAAAATGGCCTATTGCGGCTTGAAGCCGATATCGCGTACCAGCTTTCCGTACTTGGCGTGATCGCGCTTGATGACCTCCTCGAAATACTTCGGCGATTCGGCGACGACGGCCATCCCTCCGGCAACCATCTTATCGGCCACGTCGGGCGACTTCATGGCGCGGTTGATCTCCTCGTTGAGTTTGCCTACGATCTCCTTGGGCATCCCGGCCGGGCCGATGAAACCGAACCAGCCGGCAGAGGAGTATCCCGGTACCGTTTCGCCGGCGGTGGGCTTGTCCGGCCATAAGGCCGGCCGGCTCTTGCCGGTGGGGGCCAGCAGGATAATCCTGCCCGATTTGATATGGGGGGACGGCGCCATGACGCCGTCCATGGCGACCTGTATCTGACCGCCGATGAGGTCGGTAAGGATCTGGGCCGAACCTTTGTAGGGGATATAGTTGTATTTGAAGCCGGCCATGAGTCGAAGATCCTCAAAGCCCAGATGCGGGAAGCCGCCCTCGCCGTTGGTGGCCACGGTGAGTTTGCCGGGATTCGCCTTTGCGTAGGCGATCATTTCGGGCAACGTTTTGAACGGCTGCGAATTATTGGCGACAATGACCAGGAAATTCGTGGTTGACAGCGCAATCGGGCTGAAGTCCTTGAGCGCATCGTAGGGAACATTCTTGCTCGTGTGCGGCAGGACACAGAGGTTGCCGCCCTGGCCGGCGCCGAACGTGTAACCGTCCGGCGGCGACTTCACCAAGAGATCAAGGCCGAGCATGCCGCTCGCGCCGGGGCGATTCTCGACAATCACCGGCTGTCCGAGACGTTCGCTCATTTTGGGGGCGATCAGGCGCGACATGATGTCCACGGTATTTCCCGGAGGAAACGGAACGAGGATCTTGATCGGCTTGGTCGGATAGGCTTGGGCCTGCACTCCCGCGGCCATGGCCAGTACGGCCACCGCTGCGACCAGACACACAACGGTCTTCATCTTCATACTCCTGCTCCTTTCTGCAAATCATGAATTGTTTGTAAAAAAAGGCAAACCCCTTGCCGCTGCCGACGACCCTCTTCACCGCTGAGGCGGAATCACCGGCAGCAGCACGCCCGCCCTGCGGTCGGGGCCCATATGCAGCGTCACCTTGCCGCCGAACACGGCGGGTGGCCGGTCCGTCTCGTCGTCGTGGACGAAGGGGCCGCAACCCTTCATCGGATTTTTCATATTGGAGAGCGTGGCCGCCTCGCCCTGGTATTCATAGTCCTTGCCTCGCACGGTGATCGCGACGCGATGTCCCGGCGGCACGACGATGCAGGTCGGCCAGATCTCGATATCGAGCCTATAGACCTCCCCCGGCATGAGCGGCTGTTTTTCGTCGTGCGCGTGGTAGGGGCGATAAGGAAGCGAGCGTGTCGTGTCGAGTTTCCTCTGCGAGGCGCGCAGCCAGCCCTGGCCGATGGGCGTGTGCGGGTCGAGCGCGCCCTGAAACACCACCTCCTTCCCGTCCGGATCGAACACGCGGAGCACGGCGAAAATGTCCGCATCGGGGGTGGACGAGGAGATAAAGAGCTTGAGCGCCGAAGGCCCGGTGATCTCGGTTTCTTCCGCAAGCGGCGGCGTTGAAAAGGTAAGGCCCTCGCCCATCATGTCGTAGGCGACCGACTGTTCTGTGGCCGGGGGCGCTTCCGTCAGGCGCATACCGTCCGGATCGAGATAGAAATGCGTCCACTTCGTACGGGCGAGCGGCCATTCGTTTTCGTAACGCTCCACGAACCTTTCGCCCGGATGGCGCACCTGCATCTGCACAGGCGGCTGGCGTTCCCAGCCGTTGTCCAGCCCCTTGAGGAAATGGTCAAAAAAGCGCTTCTGCAGCTTGACGCCGTAGTCGGTATAGAACGGGGCCCAGTGCGAACCGCCGTGCACTTCCAGCCACTTCTGCCTTGACGCCGCGCCAAGGTACCCCTCGAAGTTGCCGCGCGGGTGGAGTCCCTGGCCTCCCCAGTTGGCCGCCGAGAGGAGGGGTATGGTCACCCTGGACAGATCGGGCGTGCGCTCGCGGTAATACGGCGAATCGAGCGGGCGCGCCAGCACCTCGCACCACATGTCCTCGCGGTTTTTCGCAAGCTCCTCCTCGGTCAGCGTCTCGGGACCGCAGGCGAGCTCGCCGGTGACGGGGTTTTTCCTGCCACGCTGCCCCACGCCGTGTTGAACGGTCTTCACCTGCATGTCCTGCCAGTTCTTCCGGAACGTGCAGGCCATACCGCCATGGCGATTGGAATCGCGGTAGGCATCGGCCCAGCCTTCCCAGACACAGATCGCCGCGAGGTGCGGCGGCTGCGACGCCGCGGCCCGCCACTGGTTGCTGGCGTAATAGGAGATGCCGTTCATTCCCACCTTGCCGTTCGACCAGGGCTGCGCCGCCGCCCACTCGATGCACAGGTAAATATCGCGCGTCTCGCGCGCATCGTTGTGCCGCAGGTAGCCGGGCGAACGGCCTGCGCCGCGCGAATCGACGCGGATACAGACATAGCCGTCGCGCACCCACTTCTCCGGATCGACCACCTCCCAGTTCGCGTACCTGTTGCTCGTACCCGATACCGCATCGGGGTTCTCCCTGGCCATGATCTCCCAGGCGGTCTTGTATCCCTCCTGAAAGGCGACGCCCTTGCCGTAAGGGCCGTAGCTGAAGATGATCGGGTATCGCCCCTCGGGAATCGGGCGGAACACGTCGGCGCGCAGCACCAGATTGTCGTCCATGGTAATCGGCGTGTCCCAGTCGATCTTCATGCCGTCCCGGATTTCACTTTTCATCGGATTCACGCTTTCGTCTCCTTTTTCGTATTATTCATTTAGTCTTCCACGAAGACCTCTTCGCGTTTCCTGCGGATGGCAGGCGCCAGAACGATCCCCAACAGGATGAGCGCCGCGATCAAGAAAGCGGCGCTGATCGGCTTGGTGAACAGGACGGTCGGATCGCCCTGCGAGATCATCAGAGCCCGCCGCAGATTCTCCTCCATCATCGGCCCGAGCACCAGGCCGAGTATAAGCGGCGCCGGTTCGCATTCGAGCTTGACAAAGATGACGCCGATAATCCCGAAAATCGCCATTATCAGCACATCGAACGGGCTGTTTGACATACTGTAGATGCCGATCGCCATGAAGACCAGGATCGATGGGTAGAGAAAACGGTAGGGAACGGTGAGCAGTTTGATCCACATGCCGATCATCGGCAGGTTAAGGACGATGAGCATCAAATTGCCGATCCACATCGAGGCGATAAGCCCCCAGAACAGATTGGGCATCTCGTTCATCACCTGCGGCCCCGGGGCGATGCCCTGGATCATCAGCGCGCCGATCATCAGCGCCATCACCACGTTGGAGGGAATGCCGAGCGTAAGCATCGGAATGAACGAGGCCTGCGCGGCGGCGTTGTTGGCGGACTCCGGCGCCGCAACCCCCTCGATGGCGCCCTTGCCGAATTCGTGGCCGTAGCGGGACACCTTCTTTTCCAGCGCGTAGGCCCCGAACGAGGCCAGCATCGCCCCGCCGCCGGGCAGGATTCCCAGCCCGGTTCCGAACGCGGTGCCCCGCAAAATGGGTTTCCACATCCGCAGGAAGTCCTCCCGCGACGGCATCAGACGTCCGATCTTGCTGGTGAACACCTCGCGCGATCCCTTGAGCTCAAGGCTCGAGACGATCTCGGCGATGCCGAACAGGCCCATCGCCAAGCCGATGAAACCGATCCCGTCGGCAAGCTCCATAATGCCGTACGAGAAGCGCTGCACGCCCGAGTTGGCGTCGGTGCCGATCGTGCCGAGCAGCAGACCCAGCAGCACCATCGCGATCGCCTTGAGCAGCGACCCGTGCGCCAGGACGGTGGCCCCCGCCAGGCCAAACACCATCAGCGAAAAATACTCGGAGGGGCCGAATTTCAAGGCGACTTCGGCCAACGGCGGGGCGAACATCGCGACGGCTACCGTGGCAACGCAGCCGGCGAAGAACGAGCCGATCGCCGCTGCCGCGAGCGCCGGACCCGCTCGTCCCTGGCGCGCCATCTGGTAGCCGTCCAGGCAGGTCGCGACCGAGGTTGCCTCCCCCGGAATGTTGACCAGGATCGACGTCGTCGATCCGCCGTACTGCGCGCCGTAATAGATACCCGCCAGCATGATCATCGCCGTGATCGGCGAAAGGCCGAAGGTGACAGGCAGCAGCATCGCGATCGCCGCCACCGAACCGATACCGGGCAGGACGCCGATCAGCGTACCGAGAAGGACACCGATCAGGCAGTAGAAAAGATTCCACCACTGAAACGCAATACCAAAGCCGAGCGCGAGGTTGTGCAGGAACTGCGGATCCAATGCGTTCTCCTTTAGCCCGGCAGCCTGGGACGGAGCGGGGATGGCGGTGACTTTCCCCGCCTGCAGGGCGGAGCTTTGAAAATCACGCTCCCTCCGCACGCTGGATGTTTTCCTTATGACAGACCGAACACGGGGGCGCTTAAGAGCCCTTGATCCTTGCTGCTTTGATGATCGGTCCCCATTTGTTGTAGTCGTCCCGAATGAGCTTTTCGAAATCGGCCGGCGAGGAGCCGGCAACGGTGGCGCCAAGATTGTCGAGCCGCTGCTTCACCGCCGGCGCATGGAGCGCTGCGGCGCAGTCCTTGGATATCTTCGCCGCGAGATCGGCAGGCAGGCCGCCCGGCCCGAGCATGCCCCACCACACCGCGGTATCATAGCCCGGCACACCGGACTCGGCAATGGTCGGCACATCGGGCAATACCGCCGAGCGAACGGCTGTCGTTACACCAAGCGGTCGCAGGCTGCCGCTTTTGATATGGCCGATTGATTCCGGGATGTTGTTAAACGATAGAGGGAGGTGACCGCCGAGCAGGTCGTTGATGATCGGAGCGCCGCCTTTGTAAGACACGGCGACGATATCGACCTTGGCCATATACTTGAGCAACTCACCCGCGAGATGTGTCGAGGTGCCGGTACCGGACATGCCGTAGGAAAGGCTGCCGGGTTTGGCCCGAGCCGCGGCAAGAAGGCCGGCGAGCGTCTTGTGCGGGGAGTTTGCCGGAACCAGCATGATGTTCGGCGATGAGCCGAGCAGCGAAATGGGCCGGAAGTCTTTGAACGTGTCGTAGGGCAGGTGCGAATAGAGGTACGGATTGATGGCATGACCGCTGGCGATGATAATCAGCGTGTAGCCGTCGGGATCCGATTTAACCAACACCTGCGAGGCGATGGTTCCACCGGCTCCGGTACGGTTCTCGATGATGACCGGTTGCCCCCATCTTTTCGACAGCTCATCGCCGAGCGTGCGGCCGAGAATGTCGACGGCCCCTCCGGCCGCATATGGAATGAGCAGGCGCACCGGCTTCGAGGGGAAGCTTTGCTGTGCGAAGGCCGCCGTACTGCACACCACCAGTGCAACCAATATGATAACACTACGGAACATTCTTCTCATGGAAACCCTCCCTTCTAAGTGATTTTTCACATTACGCCGGGGAAGGCTACGATGGTGTGCCTTGTTTGTCAAGGAATTCTTATCGCGTGAATTCGTATCGCGAAGCGAGTCTCTGCTTGACATACAAACCGCCTTTACCTATCCTAGGTTCATGCAATAGCCACTTTTGATCGGTCAGCGGCGGGTAAGAAGATTTTGGAGGGTAAGACCATAATCACTTAGAAAGGAGGATGCATATGTTAAAGGAATTCAAAGAATTTGCGATGCGGGGGAACGTATTGGACATGGCCGTCGGCATCATCATCGGGGCCGCTTTCGGTACTATTATCACTTCCCTGGTGAGTGATGTGATCATGCCGCCGATCGGACTTCTCCTGGGTAACGTCGATTTCTCCAACATCTTCGCCGTCCTCAAAGAGGGGAAGATTGCCGGACCTTACGCCTCTGTGGCAGCCGCCAAAGCCGCCGGAGCGGTGACGGTCAATGTCGGCGTGTTCATCAACACGATCATTAACTTTCTCATTGTAGCCTTTGCCATCTTTCTGCTCATTCGGACCGTCAACCGATTCAAGAAACAGGAAGTGGCTCCGCCCGCGGTTCCGACAACCAAAGAGTGTTCGTTTTGTTTTACCGCGATTCCCATCAAAGCGAACCGGTGCCCCAATTGTACCTCCGAGTTAAAGAAGACATAATGAAACAACTTGACCTCATCAGCGGAGTGGTCCTGCTTGTTATGGGAACGGCGGTGTTCCTGAAATCCCTGACTTATCCTGTCGGAACGTTCCGGACACCGGGGGCCGGGCTTTTTCCCCTCATCGCCTCCACACTCCTGCTTAGCCTATCGGCGATCCTCACACTTCAGGCCTTCCTGTCCAGGAAGGGTAACGGGCTTGCGGTGACCGCGTTTTTCCCGGAAAAAGACGCCCCCCGGCGAATACTCCTGGTGTTTGCGGGCATGATCGGGTATCGCTATCTCCTTCCGGTTATCGGTTTCGGCCCCTCAACCGGTATGTTCATCCTCTTCCTCATCAAGTTCCTGGGGGGGTACGGGTGGAAGATGAGCCTCTTCTATTCGGGAGTTTCGGCGGTCGTCCTTTATTACCTCTTCGAGGCATGGCTCAAGATCCCGATGCCCCTTCCTTTGCTGAGGTTTTAAATCATGGACATCTTCGCCAACATGCTAACGGGCTTCGGCATAGCGATCACTCCCCTGAATCTCGCCCTCTGCCTGGTCGGCTGCTTCGTGGGTACGCTGATCGGGGTTTTACCGGGAATCGGGCCCACCGCAACCATTGCCCTGCTGCTGCCGGTCACCTTCAGCCTTCCTCCGACCTCGGCGATCATCATGCTCGCCGGCATCTATTACGGGGCCATGTACGGTGGTTCGACGACGGCCATTCTGGTCAACATGCCCGGAGAGGCAGCGGCCGCAATCACCTGCATCGACGGCTACCAGATGGCCCGGCAGGGACGGGCGGGTCCGGCCCTGGGCATCGCCGCCTTCGGATCCTTCATCGCGGGAACAGTGGGGGTCGTTTTCCTGATGCTCCTGGCCCCGCCGATCGCCGAACTGGCGTTGAAGTTCGGCCCACCGGAGATCTTCGCGGTGATGGTCCTGGGCCTGACCATTTTAAGCTACCTGAGTTCGGGATCGCTGCTCAAGGCCTTCATCATCGCCCTGATCGGACTGTTCATCGGGATGATCGGGATCGACATCGCCGGTGTCGAGCGCTTTACCTTCAACATTCCGGATTTCTACGACGGGATCGGCCTGCTGCCGGTGCTGATGGGTCTGTTCGGGGTGGGCGAGGTCCTCTTCAACCTCGAACGGGTGATCACCCGCGACATTTTTATAACCAAAATAAGGGGATTCCTGCCCAACCGGGAAGACTGGAGACGGTCCGTCATGCCCATCGTACGGGGAACCGGGATCGGGTTTTTCATGGGCGTGATCCCGGGGCCCAGCAATACCCTCTCCTCCTTTCTCTCCTATGCGGTAGAAAAGCGCCTTTCCGACCATGCCGAGCAATTCGGCACGGGAGCTATCGAAGGGGTCGCCGGACCCGAGTCGGCGAACAACGCCGCCTGCGCCAGTAATTTCATCCCGGTTTTGACCCTGGGGATTCCCACGAGCCCCGTAATGGCGGTGATCGTCGGCGCCCTTATCATCCATGGGGTGACCCCGGGCCCTCTGCTGATCAGAAACAACCCCGACATCTTCTGGGGAACCATCGCCAGCATGTACATCGGCAATATCATGCTGCTCATCCTTAACCTGCCCCTGATCGGTTTGTGGGTAAAAGTCCTCAAGATCCCCTATGGCATCCTCTTTCCCCTGATTCTCTTCTTCTGCTTCATCGGAGCCTATTCCAGCAACAACAGCCTCGTGGATGTGAACGTCATGATTTTTTTCGGGCTCCTTGGGTACCTGATGAAAAAGACCGGGTTCGAGCCGGCGCCGCTGGTCATGGCCTACATTCTCTGCCCCTTCCTGGAGGAGGCGTTTCGTCAGTCGCTGATCAAGTCGCACGGAGACTTTTCCATCTTCTTCAAACGTCCCCTCTCCGCAACCATTCTCGCCGTCGCCTTTTTGTTCGTATTCATGAACATCTTTACGGGGATCAAGGAAAAAAGGAAACGGCTTTTGGAAAAAATTGATGAGGATTGAAACGCGGTTTTTCACTTTTCTTCATAAGGAGGCCAACATGATTTCTGTAAAACGAAAGAGGTTCATTCTGACGGTAGCGGGCGTTCTGCTGTTGTTGTCGTCCGGGTGGGGGGGGGCTCAGGAGCAGTTTCCCAATCGGGCCATCCAGTTCGTCATCCCCTGGGCCCCGGGCGGAGGGGGAACGGTCAACGCCCAGGTCCTTCAACCGCACTTTGAAAAGGCCATCAACGGATCGATCCAGATCGTCAACAAGGCCGGCGGGGGGGGAACCATCGGCTGGAACTACCTGGCCAATTCCCCGCCGGACGGCTACACGACGGGAGTCGTCAACCAGAGTTTCCTCCTGACCCAGTACACCACCCGCACCGGGGTCAGTTACAAAAAGATAGACCCCCTGCTGATGGTGGTGGATATGAGCGCGGCTCTGGCCGTCAAGGTCGACGCCCCCTGGAAGAGTTTCAAGGAGTATATCAGCTATGCCAAGGCCAACCCGGGCAAGGTGCAGATGGGTAACTCCGGCGTGGGCGCCAATTACCATACGTCCGCCCTGGGCCTTGAGATGGTCACCGGTGTGAAGTTCACCCACGTCCCCTTCAAGGGCGCCGGCCCCCTCGTCACCGGCTTGCTGGGCGGCCATGTGGACTCCGCCGTCGCCGAACTCCCGACACTCCTTCCGCTCGTGGAAGCCAAAAAATTCCGGCTCCTGCTGGTCGGGTCCACCGAGAGAAACTTCGCCGTTCCCGACGTCCCCTGCATCAAGGAGGAAGGCTACGAACAGGTCATGGTCGGGGCGTGGTACCTCTGGGTCGTCCCGAAAGGGGTCCCGAAGGACAGGGCGAAAAAGCTCCACGACGCCTTCAAGGCCGCCATGGAAAGCAAAGAGTATCGGGACTATTACAGGAAGCAGGGCGGGGTGGTCCGTTACATGCCGCCCGAGGAACTGCCCGCTTTTCTGGAAAAAGAAGACAAGTCTCTAAAAAAGATCATCGACTTCAGCGGCATCAAGCCGTCGTAGGACAATGGGGTCAGGTCTTTAAATTTAGCGTTTCGTGCGCTTATTAAACGAAATGCTAAATTTAAAGACCTGACCCCGTATTTCATCCGAAGCCATAAAGGATCCCTGGATTGTCGGCCAGGATGGCGTTCCGGACGGCCGTATCGGGCACCCAGTCGAGAAGGACATCAAGACAGTCGGCCTCTTCGGGCTTGTTGCCCGGCGCGTGGTTGGGGTGCGGCCAGTTCGCCGCCCACACCAGGCGGTCGGGCCGCACCGACACGAGGGCCCGGACCTTGTCGCCGACATCGGCGTAGCGGGGCGGCCCGTCGTTGCTCACCAGATAGGGGGCGGAAATTTTCACCCAGCACCGGCCGGTTTCCATGAAGCGAAGCAGCGCCCGGAAACCCGGATCGTTGACACCGTTTTCCGGCGGCGTCCGCCCGACGTGGTCGATGACGATGTCGACCGGAAGCTTTTCGAGGAGCGGAATCGCCTCGGGCAGCCAGTTACCCCGGTCCTGAACCTGGAGATGCCAGCCGAAGGGTGCAATCCGTCTGGCCATTTCCGGGGCGTCGCCCATCACGAAATCGTCAACGATAAGATAGAATCGCAACCCGCGCATCCCGGCATCCTGCAGTTGCTGGAGTTCGCTTCGACCAATGTCCTTTTTGGTCACCGCAACGCCGCGCGCGCGGGACTGCCCGAGGTGCGCAATGGCGTCGAGAGTGCATCGGTTGTCGGTGCTGTACAGGGAGGGTTGCACGATAACGCACCGCTCGATCCCCAGGCGCTTGAGCATGGTTTCGTAAGCCTCGATGGATGCGCCGTAGCTTGGTTTCCTGCCGGGGATCCGAGGGTACTTGTCCGCCGGTCCGAAAATGTGCGAATGCGTTTCGCATGCCTTGGGCGGCGTGATCAATCGGGGCTTTCGCCCATCCCCCGAGACCATGTATTCATCCTTCATTGTTTCCATGACCGTTCAAACCTCCATAATATCAGTCTTCGACAAACACTTCCTCGCGCTTTTTGCGGATTGACGGCGCCAGGACGATGACAAGCAGGATGAGTGCCGCGATGAGAAACCCGGCGCTGATCGGCTTGGTGAACAAGACGGTCGGGTCGCCGCGCGACAGCAGCAGCGCACGCCGCAGGTTTTCCTCCATCATCGGCCCGAGAACAAAGCCGAGAATCAGCGGCGCCGGCTCGCACTCGAGCTTGACGAAAACAACGCCGAGAATTCCGAAGATCGCCATCAGGAGCACATCGAAGGGGCTGTTCGACAGGCTGTACACGCCGATTCCCATGAAGACCAGGATCGATGGGTAGAGAACGCGGTAGGGTACGGCGAGCAGTCGGATCCACATGCCGATCAGCGGCAGGTTCAGGACCAGCAGGAGGGCGTTCCCGATCCACATTGAAGCGATCAGACCCCAGAAAAGGTCCGGCTTTTCGACCATCACCTTCGGTCCCGGGGCGATGCCCTGGATCATCAGCGCGCCGATCATCAGCGCCATCACCACATTGGATGGGATGCCCAGCGTGAGCATCGGAATGAATGACGTCTGTGCGGCGGCGTTGTTTGCCGACTCCGGCGCCGCGACGCCCTCGATGGCGCCCTTGCCGAATTCATGCCCGTATTCGGACGTCTTTTTCTCCAGCGCATAAGCGCCGAACGAGGCCAGCAGCGCCCCGCCACCCGGCAGGATGCCGAGCGCCGAGCCGAATGCGGTACCGCGAAGGATAGGTTTCCACATACGCCGGAAATCCTCCTTCGACGGCATCAGACGCCCGATTTTGCTGGTAAACACATCGTGCGATCCCTTGAGTTCGAGCGTGGAGACGATTTCGGCGATGCCGAACAGGCCCATCGCCACACCTACGAAGCCGATTCC
>MICN01000085.1 GCA_001829875.1 Syntrophus sp. GWC2_56_31 | reverse complement strand
TCTTTGTCTTGGAGGCACAACATGAGGCTGCTGACCGAGCTCGTTTCGATCCCGACCGACACCAAGCCCCTCGATGGCGCGTACTACGAGCCCGAAGGCGGCGCTACCGCGGGAGGCGCGTTGCTTTTCCACGGCAATACGATGAACTTCTACACCGGAGCGATGCGTTTCTTGCCCCCGGTCCTCATAAAGCTCGGCTTCGCCTGCCTTGCGTTCAACCGCCGGGGACACGACATCCTGGGCACCGGCGACAGCCGAGTTCCGCTGGGCGGTGCGTTCCAGACAGCCCGGGAGGGCATCGAAGACAACCGACTCGCGGCGCAATGGCTCGCGCAACGAGGATTTCCGCACCCTGTCGTGATCGGACACAGCAACGGCGGCATGCTCGCCGTGCGGCATGTCGTCGATCACCGGGACACCCCCGCGCTCGTCCTGCTGTCGGCGCACGGCGGCGGCGGGCAGATGGTGCAGCGATCGAGCAGGGCGGGAATGATGGCCGGCGACCGACTGGAGGAGATCACCGCGCAGGCCCGCGCGCTCGTTGCCGCCGGGCGGGGGAAGGAGCTTCTCCTGATGCCCGGCTGGTGGTATGTGATCACCGCGGAGAGTTTCATCGACCGTCTGGAGAAAACGCCCGATCTGCTCGAACTCGCGCCGCGGGTGACCTGCCCGACCCTCTTTATCCGCGGCGACCGGGAGCCGCGCGACAGCTACCCGGCCGAAGCGTTTGCGAAGCGTGCGGGCGGCCCGGTCCGCGTCGAGATCATCCCCCATTGTGATCACTTCTATAACGGACGGGAGCAGGCGATCCAGGAACAGGTTGCCTCCTGGTTAGCCGACCTCATGGCTCAATCGCCATTCTCCCATCGGTAACCATGTTTGGTCCGTCTCTTCAATTTCTGAACGGATTCAATCCACAGCGAGATAGGTGAACTTTATAGTATGGGAGATCCGTCATGCACGTGCACGCTTATCGCGATTGTGAGCTGGCGCTTCGGTGCGCACGAAGAGGATTGTCTCTGGGACTGCTGATGCTCCTGCTTTGGTCGGGCCCCGCGACCGCATCGCCGGGATTCATATCCGCGCAGAATGTGACACGCGTGGGGCGCCTCGATCTCGAAGGCGGAGGGATGGTGCATGTGAAGGGAGCCCTCGCCGCCGTGGGCCACATGGGACCGCCATGGGCCACAACCCTGCTCGATGTGGCGGATCCGACCCGTCCCCGCATCCTCTCCCGGATCGAAGTGCGCCCCGGAACGCACTCCCACAAGGCGCGGATCTGCGGCAGCACCCTGGCAATCAACGTCGAGAGTTTCGGGGGGGGAGGGGATGGAACGGCGGGACTGGCCCTCTTCGATATTTCTGATCCGCTCCGCCCGAGGGCGACAGCCTTCTACCGCACGGGCGGTTCGGGGGTGCACCGTTTTCAACTGGACTGCGCCAGAAAACTGGTCTATGCCGGCGGCGGCGCCGAAGGATTCCAGACCGACATCACCCTGATCATCGACATCGGCGACCCCACCCGTCCACGGGAGGTCGGTCGATGGGAAGGTCCCGGAGAGTCTCGGGCGGCCGGCGAGAGGCCCGCCGTGTCCGGCGCCGCCGTCAGGACGCATCATCCGCTGCGGCTGGGCGATCGGCTCTATGTCTCGCTCTGGACCCACGGTTTCGCGATCCTGGACATCTCCGATCCGGCGCAGCCCCGGCTTGTAAGCCACGTCAACGATCATGAGGGAGGCAGCGCCCCCACACACACGGCGCTGCCCGTCGGGCATGAAATCCTGGGAAAGAAGTGGCTGATCGTCTTCGACGAGGAGATGGGCGGCGGGGATCCACCCGCCTTCATGCGGGTCTATGACATCACCGACGAGAGGCGACCCCTCCCCGCGGCGACGTTTCACGTGCCGAAAGACCCCTCCGGCAAGACCGGCGGCCGCTTCGGAGCGCATCAGCCCCACGAACATGTCGGTCCCGACAACCTGGTCTACGCCGCCTGGTTTTCGGGCGGCCTGAGGGTGATCGACCTCTCGGATCCTTACCATCCCCGGGAGGTGGGACATTACATCCCCCGACCGGCCTCTGGTGAGCGATATGCGCAGAGCAACGATCTTTTCGTGGATGAAAGGGGATTCATCTACCTGATCGACCGCATCCGCGGGTTCGATATTTTACGTTTCAAGGGCGCGGCGGGAAGATAAATCCACTTATGGCAAAGCGAGCGCCGTTCTGATATAAATAGGCGGGTAAACCGCAAACGGTAGGGACCGTGGAATAACCGGTTTTATGTTTTGGAGAGCGCCTCATGCCTGCGCAGGACATGGCAAAGCTGAAGATAGAAAAGTCGGAAAAGATCGTTCGACCCAATCGACGCAGAAAAAGAATCTTTGTCATCGCGGTTGTGATCCTGCTTTTTTTGACCGCCGGCGGCCTTTACTTCGGCGGCATCATTGTCCCGGCCGTTTCCGTCGACGTGACCACCGTTTCCCAGGTGTACCCCTCCCAATCGCTTTCCCTGTTGAATGCAAGCGGTTACATCGTCGCCCAGCGGAAAGCCGCGGTGGCCTCCAAGGTGACGGGCCGCCTGGAGGCGCTGATGGTGGAGGAAGGCAGCAAGGTCAAAGAGGGACAGGTGATTGCCCGCATGGAGAATGCCGACGTCTCCGCATTCAGAAACCAGGCCGTGGCCAATCTGAACACCGCCCGCGCCACCCTCGAACAGGTCAAGGCGGAGCGAGACAACGCCCTGAAGGAGTACGAGCGCTATAAGCAATTGGTCGCCAAGGGTTACGTGGCCAGATCCGATTACGAAGCGGTGGAAACGCGCTATCGGCGATCTGCCGAAGGGGTGAAAGCATCGGAAGCGGCGGTTCAATCGGCAACAGCCGCACTGCAGAACGCCGATGTCAGTATCGAATACACCTTGATTCGGGCGCCCTTCGATGCCGTCGTCCTGACCAAGAACGCGGATATCGGCGACATCGTCACCCCCATCGGGGCCGCTGCCAATGCGAAGGCCGCCGTCGTCACCATTGCCGACATGGGCTCACTGCAAGTGGAGGTGGATGTCTCGGAGACCAGCATCACCCACATCCGGGTAGGACAGCCCTGCGACATCCAGCTGGACGCCCTTCCAAACCAGAGATTCCAGGGTGAGGTCTATACCGTTGTACCGACCATCGACCGTAGCAAGGCCACTGTCCTGGTGAAGGTTCGCTTCCTGAACAAGGACCCCCGGATGCTGCCCGACATGAGCGCGAAGGTTTCCTTTCTCTCGCGGAGACTCGCTCCCTCCGAGCTGAAGCCGCGCCTCGCCGCCAGCCAGTCGGCCCTGATCGCAAAGGGCGACGCGACATTCGCATTTCTCCTGGAAGGAACCCGGGTCAAGGAGACCCCCGTCCGGACCGGTTCAAAGCTCGGCGATATGATGGAAATCCTGTCGGGACTCAAAGCCGGCGACCGGGTCGTCATCAAGCCCCCGAAGGGGTTGAAGGACGGATCGCGAATCAAAGTCGCCGAACGGTGAGCGTTCACTTCCGAACCCCTCCCCGTTTACGGAAAATCCGACGTGAAGGTGTCAAATCTTCTCCCTTGACAATGACGCCATAATTTGGCACCATTCAGCTATGACGCGAAAGCACCGTAAAACTCTTAAACTGATCTTTGCACACCCCCCCAGCACAAAAGTGAAATGGCGCGATATTGAAGCGCTATTCCGCGAGTTGGGTGCGGAGGTGACGGAACGGGAAGGATCGCGTGTCGGCGTCCGGTTGTTTGGGGAACGACGGGTGTTTCATCGTCCCCACCCGTCGCCCGATTCCGACAAAGGAGCAGTAGCGAGTATTCGCAAATGGTTGGAAAAGAATGGAGTGAAGCCATGAAGAACGTTATGGAGATCAACGGCGTAAAGGCTGTTATCGCCTTCGACCCCGAGATCAATATGTTCCGGGGTGAGTTTGTGGGGTTGAACGGCGGCGCCGATTTTTACTCAACCGATATCGATGGATTGCGCAGGGAAGGGGAAACGTCCTTGAAGGTCTTTCTTGATATGTGCGCCGAGGAAGGGGTTTCCCCCCACCGGAAAACATCCGGTAGATTAAACCTTCGCCTTTCCCAGGAGTTGTACGACAAAGCGGCAACTTTGGCCAAGGCGTCGGGAAAGAGTGTGAACGCCTGGATTGCGGATGTTATCCGTCATACCGATGACGTCCTCACCCATTAATTATATCGCTTTCTCGAGTGGGGGAGATCGGGAATACAACCCCACTGCCGAATGTCAAAGGTTGGGAAAAGGTTCAACATGAAGCGCTTGGATCTTGATATCCTGCTCCAGGAGGGCGAAGGCACGATGCTGGAATACAAGGAAAACCTTTCCTCCTCCTTCACCCGTGAACTGGTGGCCATGGCGAACACCGCGGGCGGGAAGATTCTCCTCGGGGTGCGGGACGACGGCACGGTAAAAGGCTTCCCTGACTCCAACGAGCAGCGGGCACGCATTCAGGACATCGCCCGCAACTGCGACCCGCCCGTGAAGGTGCTGGTGCAGCGGGTAGGCGAAGTGACAGTCGTTACGGTCCGGGAGAGCAACGCCAAGCCCGTGCAATGCAGCGACGGTTTCTTCTGGCGACAAGGGGCAGTCACTCAGAAGCTCAGCCGCGACGAGATTCGAGATTTCTTCCGCAACGAAGGAGGTATCCGTTTCGATCTTTCCCTCTGCCCGAAGTTTCGCTATCCCCAAGATTTCGACCGAGTAAAGTATGACGCCTGGTTCCGGCTGAGCGGCATTACCGGACGACCGCGCACCGAGGACGTGCTGGTCAACATCGAGGCGGCCGAACATGCCGGCGGGCGTCTCGTCTTCCGCAATGCCGGCGTCCTCTTTTTTGCCCGGAACGTCCGTCGCTTCTTCAACCAGGCCTACATTACCTGTCTGTTGGCCAAGGGCGCCGATAAGGTTCACGTCCTGGATCGCAAGGACTTCGATGGAGGAATCGTCGCCGATATCGAGGATGCCATGCGATTCATCGAGCGGAACACCCGGACGGCCTGGCGCATAGAGGGACTGCGCCGGGAGGACATCCCGGAATACCCGATGAAGGCCCTGCGCGAGGCCATAACCAACGCCGTCATGCATCGCGACTGGTTCATGGAGGGGGCCAACATCTTCGTGGAGATCTATACCGACCGGATCGAGATATCCAGCCCCGGCGGTCTGCCCAAGGGGATGAAGCTTTCCGACCTCGGCAGGAAGAGCATCCGTCGCAACGCCCTCATTGCCGACCTTCTCCATCGCATCACGTTTATCGAGAAGGCCGGTACGGGCATCAAGCGCATGCGCGAAGAGGCTCACGATCAACGCTGCCCTGAACCGATCTTCGAAGAGAACGGCTTTTTTACCGCGATCTTCTATCCAAATCCGGAGGTGCGCGCTCAGGCAGAAACCCGGCCAGAACCAAGCACCGCACAAGTGCCCCCCAAGTACCCCCCAAGTACCCCCCAAGTTGTGGCGATGTTGGCGAGGGCTAAGAACGGCGCTACCCGTGACGAACTTCAGAAAGCTGCCGGACTTCGCGATCGGAAGCACTTCCGGGAGTCACTCCTCGATCGTTTTATCCAAGAAGGAATTCTTGAGATGACCATCCCGGAAAAGCCGCGAAGCAGCAAACAACGTTACCGCCTAACCCAGAAGGGGCGTTCCATCCTTGAATCCGGAGGCGACCATTCATGACCATGACAAGACACCGGCAAATGTCTCAAGGGCTCATGAACCGGCCGAACTGGAAAAGGCTCGCAAGGCTCATTGAGAAACCCAATATAAACCAGACATGAAGGGAACATAATGGGGACAGTAGGGACATTTGCTCAGGTGCGAAGGATGGATCGCGGATCAAAATCGCCGAACGGTGGGCGTTCCCTTCAAGGCAAAGGGCTCTCGACGGCACAATAGCAATACAATATGACATCGACGATCAATGAACTCCTCCGTCACGTGTTACACTAATATTGGTGTTGACAGGCTATGCGATTCTCTGTAGAGTTTTATGAAACAGCAACAGGACAGTGTCCGATCCGTGACTTTTTAGACGATCTCAAGAAATCGGACCCCGGCGATTTTGCCGCCATCCTGGCAGGTCTGAAAAAACTACAGGATCGGCAGTATCACCGGCCTCCGTTGTCCAAGCCTGTCGGAGATGATCTGTTTGAATTGCGACATGTGGGAAAGCTCAATACACGGGTCCTATATTTTTTCATGAAGAGGCAACGCATGGTCGCTGTTCACGCCATCCGCAACAAAGGCAGAGAGATACCAGACAGGGACCGGAAAACAGCACTGGAGAGGAGACGGGATTGGTTGGTGAGGCATCCGCAATGAAAAGAAAAACAAATTTCGATCAATATCTTGAGGAAC
>MICN01000084.1 GCA_001829875.1 Syntrophus sp. GWC2_56_31 | reverse complement strand
GCCCGATAAGGTGCCGGCCAGCTCCAGGAAGAAGGTCATGGTCCTCGGCGGCGGTCCGAACCGGATCGGCCAGGGGATCGAATTCGACTACTGCTGCGTCCATGCCGCCTTCGCCCTGCGTGAAGCGGGATACGAAACAATCATGGTCAACTGCAATCCGGAGACCGTTTCGACCGATTACGACACCTCCGACAAGCTCTACTTCGAACCGCTCACTGTCGAAGACGTCCTGGCGATCTACGAGAAGGAGAAACCCGAAGGCGTGGTCGTCCAGTTCGGCGGTCAGACGCCGCTGAACATCGCGGGCGAACTCGCCGCGGCCGGTGTCAAGATCCTCGGCACCTCGCCCGACACCATCGATCTGGCCGAAGACCGGGACCGCTTTCGCAAGATGATGGACAAGATGGGCATCGCCATGCCCGAGTCCGGCATGGCTGCCAGTTTCGAAGAGGCCAAGCAGATAGCCGAGCGCATCGGGTACCCGGTGATGGTAAGGCCGTCGTTCGTCCTGGGCGGACGCGGCATGGAAGTCGTCCACGACGATGACATGCTCAGGCAATACGTCACGGCCGCCGTGGACCTGGCGCCGGAGCGGCCCATCCTGATCGACCGCTTCTTGGCCAACGCCGTCGAGGCCGAGGCCGACGCGCTGGCCGACGGTGTCGACGCCTTTGTGCCGGCCGTCATGGAGCACATCGAGCTGGCCGGCATCCACTCCGGCGACTCGGCCTGCGCGATTCCGCCGGTCACCCTCAGCGAGCGGCACATCAAGACCATCGAAGAATACACCCTGCGCATCAGCCGCGAACTGAAGGTCTGCGGCGTGATGAACATCCAGTACGCCATATGCCAGGACAAGGTGTACGTGCTGGAGGCCAATCCCCGGGCGTCGCGCACCGTCCCGCTGGTATCGAAGGTGTGTAACATTTCTATGGCCGGCATCGCCACGCGGCTCATGCTGGGGGCGAAGCTCGCCGACATGAACCTCCGGCACAAAACCATTCCGCACGTCGGAGTGAAGGAGGTCGTTCTGCCGTTCAACATGTTCCCGGAGGTGGATCCCATCCTCGGACCGGAAATGCGCTCCACCGGCGAGGTGCTGGGCATGGCCCCGACGTTCGGTTTGGCATACTTCAAGTCCCAGGAGGCGGCGCTTTCGCCGCTGCCGCTCGAAGGCACGGTCTTCATTTCGGTGACCGACAGCGACAAACCGTCCGTCCTGGAAACAGCCCGCAGATTTCAGGAGCTTGGTTTCCGCATCAAGGCCACCGATGGCACCTGCGCCTTCCTTCAGGAGAACGGCGTCAAGGCGGAACGGAGCTACAAGGTGCATGAGTCCCAGCGGCCCAATATCGTCGATGAGATCAAAAGCAAAGAGATCCATCTGATTATCAACACGCCGATCGGCAAGATGAGCGCCACGGACGACGCCTATATCCGCCAGGCGGCCATCAAGTACAGGGTCCCCTACGTCACCACGACCGCGGCCGCACACGCCTCCGTCATGGGGATCGCCGAGTGCCGATCGGGCAGAACCGGCGTCAAATCGCTCCAGAGGTACCATCTGGACATGCAGGGGTAACGATGCAACGCCTCGGAATGCACGTCGATGACATCCGCACGGATTTGAATGAAGACGGACCTCCGAACGCACCGGGACAGATCGCCAGGGCCGTCGTGCTGCTCCGTTCCGGCGGCGTGGTGGCCTTTCCGACGGAAACGGTTTACGGGCTCGGCGCCGATGCGACCAACGACGACGCCCTGCGGCGGATCTTTTCGATCAAAGGGCGTCCGGCGGATCATCCCCTGATCGTCCATCTGGCCGCGTCCGTCCAAATACGGGACTGGGCCCGCGACATCCCGAGCGCGGCTTACGCCCTGGCGGAGCGGTTCTGGCCGGGGCCGCTCACCCTGATCCTCAGGCGGCGAGCCTGGGTCTCCGCACTGGTGACCGGCGGCCAGGAGACGATCGGATTGCGGGTACCGGCGCATCCTGTGGCTCTCGAGCTGCTCAGCGCCTTCGGCGGCGGGGTGGCCGCGCCGTCGGCGAACCGCTTCGGTCGCGTCAGCCCGACCAGTGCCGAGCATGTCCGCCAGGAGCTGGGCGACGGGCCGGATATGATCCTCGAAGGCGGCGCCTGCAGCGTGGGGATCGAGTCCACCATCGTCTCCCTGATCGACGGCGACCCCGTCATTCTTCGTCCAGGCGGGATTTCACCAGTGGCGCTCGAGCAGGTAACGGGGCGAAAGGTCGCGCGGCCGGGCATCCCCCAAACGGTCAGGGTCCCCGGCACGATGGCATCCCACTATGCGCCTGCAGCGCCGCTGCGGCTCGTCGGCGCGGCGAATCTCCCCGATATCGCCGCGAGGCTCGCGGCAAAAGGCAAGCGGGCAGCCATAATGGCGTTGTCCGGGTACAGGTCAACGACGGGGCAGACCGTCGCCATGCCTCCCGAGCCTGCGGCATACGGGTACGACCTGTACGCGGTGATTCGGATGCTCGACAGCGGACAACATGATGCCATCCTGGTGGAGACGCCGCCGCAGACCGAGGCATGGCTGGCGGTCAACGACCGACTGCAACGGGCGAGCGGGTCATAAATAGGGGCTCCGTCCCCATTTATGACCATCGTTTTTTAAGAAAGGGAATCAAAGGGAAAAGAAGAAATAAAATGGTAATGACCAAGGAAACCATAGAAATCGGTTTCTGCATAAAGATCGAAAAACTTCCATGAGCGACGATCAGGGACTGCCTCAAGGCCGTTTCCAGCATGGGGCCTAAAATAAATGCCAATACGAGCGGACCTGCCTCGTATTCATACTTCTTCATCAGGTATCCTATCATCCCAAAGAGAATCATGATCCCCATTCCAAATGTGGTGGAGCTTACGCTGAAGGCGCCGATCAGACAAAACAAAATAATCAACGGGAAAAGAATTTTATAGGGTACCTCCAGTAGTTTTACCCACAGGGGAATCAAGGGAAGATTTAATATGAGGAGCAGTATGTTTCCGATAAACATGCTGAAGATGACGCCCCAGAATAATTCCGGATGATTGACAAGGAGCATGGGACCGGGAGGCGTTCCATGAATCATCAATGCGGCCAGAAACAGCGCCATTACAACATTGGAAGGAATTCCAAGGGTCAGAAGCGGCACCATTGCCCCCATCGTAGCGGAATTATTGGCCGCCTCAGGTCCTGCCACTCCTTCGATGGCCCCCTTTCCAAATTCTTCGGGATGCTTGGAAAACTTTTTTTCTACGGCGTATGATACGAACGAGGATACCATCGCCGTTCCCCCCGGAATAATGCCTATAAAAAAACCTAACACCGATCCTCTTCCAATGGGCAGAAGCGATCTTTTCCAATCATCGATATTGGGCAAAAGTCCCTTCAGTTTCGCTTGATAAATGATACGGTTTTCGTTTTGTTCAATGTTGAGCATCACTTCCGATAAGCCAAAGAGTCCCATCACGACCGGCACCATATCCAGCCCATCTAAAAGATTTGCGCTGCCGTAAGTCAACCTCGGTGTTGCGGTTATCGGGTCCTGCCCCACACAACCCAATATGAGACCCAAGACAACCATCATCAAGGATTTCAATATCGACCCCGATCCGATGTAAGTGGAAAGGGTCAACCCCAAAACCATGAGGCTGAAAAATTCAGGAGGGCCAAAATCAAAAGCAAGACGAGAAAGTGCCGGGGCTAAAAACGCAAGCATAATAATGCCGAAATAGCCTGCTATAAACGAGCCGAATGCAGCGATTCCAAGGGCAGCCCCTGCCCTCCCTTTCCGGGCCATTGCATAACCATCGATGCAGGTCACAACGGATGCCGCTTCGCCGGGGATATTTACGAGAATCGAGGTGATCGATCCCCCATACATTGCCCCGTAATAGATCCCTGCCAGCATAATGATGGCCGATACCGGTGAAAGGTTAAAGGTTATAGGCAGCAGAATGGCGACCGTCCCCGACGTCCCGATCCCGGGCAACACCCCGATCAAGGTACCGATGGTCACACCGACAAAGCAAAAAAATAAACTGGCAGGTTGAATCGCAGTGATAATACCGAGATGTACCGCCTCAAGAAAACCCATCAGTAAACCTCAAAACATCTTTAAAACTCCCAGCGGGAAACGTAATTCCAGGAAATAACCGAAGATGAAAAAGCACAGGATCGTGGTTCCTGCGGAGAGAAGGAGGGCAGTGCCCCATCTTTGAGATTCCAGGCTTTTAAATAAAAAAAGAAGGAGGAGAAACGTACTGATCAGGAAACCTAGCCATTTAAATACGGCGACATAAACGATCAGGTAGATAACGATTTTAAGTCCCTTTTGCCATTGAAGTCCCTTCCATGGCGATATGCTGCCAGCCTCCAGGGAACGAAAGGTCTTAATCAAAAGCAAAAGACTCAACCCGGTGAGAAGAATTCCGGCCCAAAAAACCAAGAATCCAGGCTTCGGATCTTGAAGGCTTCCTATTTTTAGAGAATATCCCTCAAAGGCCACATATGATCCGAGCACGGCCAGCAGCAGGGAAGTGACGCGGTCATTATTTTTCAAAGCTCTCATTCGGGCTTAAGCCCGGCCTTCTCGGCAATGCCTTTATAGAAGAGACTCTGCTGATTGATCCAGGCACGCGCATCTTCGTCGCTCACAAGAACAGGGATTTGGCCCGTATCCTCGATGAGTTTTTTAAAGTCTTTATTCGCCATGGCTTTTTTAAACGCATCGCTTAAAATCTTCCTGATATCTTTAGGAACACCGTTTGCCGTTGCGATTCCGTTGAATCGACTGACCGCTACGTTATAACCGAGTTCCTTGGCGGTCGGAGTATCCGGATAAAGGGGAGAGCGTTTGTCGCTGAAGGATACCAACACTTTTATTTTTTTCGCCTGCGATAGCGTCAATCCTTCGGAGCCCCCCGCGGAGGACATATCCACATGTTTTCCTGCGGCAGCCAGCAGCGCAGGCGCTGACCCTTTAAACGGCACATAGCTGAAGTCGCTTCCGATGGCCGTTGCAAACGCCGCCAGCACCAGATGATTGGGGCCCCCGGCGCCGGACGTTCCCCCGGAGAGTTTCTTTGGATTCGCTTTCGCGTAGGCTATCAAATCCTTAGCGGTTTTGAAGGGGCTTTCGGGGCTTACCGCAAGGATCATCGGGTCGATGACCGCGATACAAAGCGGATCAAAATCCTCGGCCGGGGGATGACCCTT
>MICN01000083.1 GCA_001829875.1 Syntrophus sp. GWC2_56_31 | reverse complement strand
GCATTTGGCGCAGGAGGCTTTTCGCCGCGTCGGGCGGCAGGGCGATGAGAAGTCCGCCGGCGGTCTGGGGATCGAAGAGGATGTCGATCAGCCAATTCGGACAGTCGGGACCCACGTCGATTTGCTTCTCGCGAAATTGACGGTTCCGGATCAGGCCTCCGGGAATAATCTCCTCCTCGACGAACGACCGGATCTCCGGGAAGAAAGGCACCGACGAGGCATCGATCCGCATGCCTACTCCGCTCCCCTCGGCCATCTCAAGTGCGTGGCCGAGGAAGCCGAAGCCGGTGACATCCGTGCAGGCATGGATATCCGTCATCTCGGCCATCAATTCCGCCGCCTTCCTGTTGAGGGTCGTCATCGCGGCAACGGAACGGGCGACCAGGGCCGCGTCGGCAAGGCCCGCCTTGAGGGCGGTGCTGACAATCCCCGTACCGATCGGTTTGGTGAGAATCAGGCGATCCCCTGGTTTAGCGCCGTTGTTGAACAGGATCCGCTCGGGGTGGATGACACCGGTCACGGAGAGGCCGTATTTCGGCTCATTGTCCTCCACGCTGTGACCGCCGACCAGCAGGACGCCCGCCTCCCGCATCTGGTCCAGGCCGCCGCGGAGGATTTCGCGGAGGATTTTGACATCCATCGTCCGGATAGGGAAGCAGACGATATTCATTGCGGTGATCGGCCTGCCCCCCATCGCGTAGATGTCGCTGAGCGCGTTGGTCACGGCGATCCGGCCGAACGTATAGGGGTCGTCGACTATCGGGGTGAAGAAGTCGACGGTCTGGATGATCGCCAAATCGTCGCGGAGCCGGTAGACCCCCGCGTCTTCCGCGTGCTCCATCCCCACGATCAGGTTCGGATCGGTGATAAGCGGCAGATCCTTTAGCGCTTCGTGCAGGTCGCCCGGACCTATCTTGCAGGCTCACCCCGCCCCGTGGACCGTTTCGGTGAGACGCAAATCGGGTTCATTATTCATGGCCGGCTTTCTTCCTTTCCAGCATCGATTCTCGCCGCGGGAGAGTGCTTGCGCGACACCGTCAATCTACCAGATGACGGCGGAAATTGCCAGGGCAAAAAAGAATCCCAAACCCGTCATGGCAATCATTCTTCTTTACTTGCCATCCCCGATTGTGATAGTCATACTTATGTCCAGCAGGGTTTATTTATAGTTAATTGTTTCTATTCCGAGAGCATCCATATGCCACAGCGATTAAGGTATTACAGCACCAACCGTCACCTGGATCAAGCCCCCGGCATCACCCCATTCAAGGATACGGTTTCCTTCCGGGAGGCCCTCCTGATGGGTCAGGCCCCCGACGAAGGACTCTTCGTGCCCGAGCAGATCCCGGTCCTGCCGGTCGAGGCATTCAGGGCCATTAAAGGGGCTTCCTACACACAAGTCGCACTGCTTGTAGCGGAGACCTTCCTCGCAGAGGAGATCCCCGCAGAGACACTCCGGCAAATCATAGACGACGCTTACAACTACCCGGTGCCGCTGGAGAATGTCTTCGCACGCAAATACATCCTCCGCCTCGATCAGGGCCCGACGGCCTCTTTCAAGGATTTCGCCGCCCGGATGATGGCGCGTCTGATGAGCGCCTTCCGCGATCCCGGAAAACGCCTGAACGTCCTCGTCGCCACGTCGGGAGACACGGGGAGCGCAGTAGGAGATGCTTTCCGCGGGGTGGAGGGCATCGACGTGACGATCCTCTACCCGCGGGACGAGGTAAGCGGCCGACAGAAGCGACAACTCGACACGATCGGCCAAAACGTCCAGGCCGTCTCCGTGGACGGGAAATTCGATGACTGCCAGAACCTCGTGAAGCAGGCCTTCTCCGACCCGGCATTCGCGGGCCTCAACCTGACCTCGGCAAACTCGATCAATTTCGGCCGGATTCTCCCGCAGATCATCTACTATGTCTATGCCTGGGCACAGCTCGCCCGGGAAACCGAATCGGTCGTTTTCTCGGTCCCCTCGGGCAATTTCGGCGACGCCCTCGGCTGCGAGTATGCCCGGCGGATGGGACTGCCCGTGGAGAAGCTCGTGATGCCGACGAACGAAAACGACGAATTTCCCCGTTTCCTGGAGACCGGGACTTACGAGAAGATTTCACCGTCGCGGGCCTGCCTCTCGAACGCGATGAACGTCGGACATCCCAGCAACCTCGCCCGCTTCTTCGACCTGTACGGCGGCACTGTGGACCGTACCGGTTTCGTCCACCGCACCCCGGACCTCGAAGAGATGAAGACACGCATCTATTCGGCGAGCATCTCGGATCGGGAGACGAAAAAGACAATCAAAAAGGTCTACGACCAGTATAAGGTGCTCCTTGAACCGCATGGCGCGGTCGGCTGGCGGGGGCTCGAGGTCTATCTTGAACTCTTCGGCGACTTTCCTCTCTGCGTTTCTCTGGAGACGGCGCACCCGGCCAAATTCCCCGACGAGATCCGGGAACTCCTGGAGATCACTCCCGACCTCCCCCAAAGTATGAAAGATATCGACGAGCGATCGGGACACCCGGCGTTCCTCTCCACCGACTATGGCGAATTCAGGACCTTTCTGAAGGGACGTCTGCGGGATGCGGATTGAGGGCGCGAGAGCTTTGAAAATCCAAATCACACCGGTGGGATTGACGCGTTATCTGCGATGACGCCATAAAGATTGCCGGGCGGGGACACACCCCTTTTTTCCAACGATACGCTGCATTCGCTGAAATGCGGCTTTCCTTTGCGGTTCTGAGCCACCAGAGCCTGAACCACTTCCCAGCTCACATCACCCCTTTCCGCCATCAGGGTGATCTCCTCGAGGGCGCTCCGGTTGTCGAAGGAAATAGGCCGGTAAGGTCTCGAGGCGCTCAGGGCATCATAGATATCGCAGACAGCCACGATCTCGACCGCACGGTCGTTCAGATTCATACCGCTGGGATATCCCGAACCGTTATTCCTTTCGTGGTGATCCTTGGCCACACGGACGGCAAGGTGCTCGGTGTCCTGTAAATAGTAGCTAAGAAGGATATGTCCTGCCGTGGTGTGATGCTTGAGGATTTTTCGTTCATCGCGTGTGAGAGGCGATGTCTTTCTTAATACCCCGATAGGAATGCATATTTTACCGAAGTCATGCGTCGGACCGGTGGCGGACTCCCTGATCCTAACCTGATAATCGGAAATCAGGTTTGTTGAAATGAGTGTCGAAAGCGCAAATACCACGAGGATGTGCCTGTAGGTGTAGGCGTCATGCTGCTTAAAATATTCTATTGAATCCAGAACCGGACGGACGAGCTTCACATGCTCCATGACTTTCATGATTTCAGAAATCTGTCGCCGGTCGTTGATAATGGTATTGACGGGGGGATGGGTGAGAAAACCGAGGATATCTTCTTTTACCGTTCCGTGTTGCAGGAGCGCATGGGTTTCCCGATGATCGGCCCCGCGTGAAGCGATGAGGGTCTTCAACATCTCGTCGGTCAGCGTCGTTCCAGCCCGGAGCAGCAACTGCCTGTCCAGTGAATACACGGGATAATCGAGTTTCAAGAGCGACATGGCGATCGTCCTCCTAGCCCTCAGCGGGCCAAGACCTCAATGTGCGGATAGTAGGCGCCCTTGCATCTTCATGTCAATCTATTTTTTCTTATCCGTTGCGCAGTTAACGTGTCATGACCAGTTTCTGCTCCGCCTTCGGGACATGCCATTTAATGAAGTTCCAACCGATCCCCAGGGGCGCCGTTTCGACCCCCCGGAAGCGGGAGTTGATGATCGGAAGCGCATCGGGGACATAGAGAAACAGATAGGGCTGCTCTTCGGCCAGAATCTCCTGAATCCTGTCATACGCGCGTTTCTGCACCTCGCGGTCGAAGGTCTCTCTCGCCTTCACGATCAAGTCGTCCACCTCGGCGTTCTTGTAGGAGATGAAGTTCAGCTCCTCCTGCCCCATTTTGCTCGAATGCCAGACGTCATAGAGGTCCGGTTCCATCGGGATCGTCCAGCCGAGAATCGTCGCGTCGAACTTGCGCTTGTTGATGAAATCCTTTACGAAGGCGGCCCATTCAACGACACGGATTTTAACCCGGATGCCGACCTCGGCCAGCCTTCGTTGGATGATCTCGGCGCACTTTGACCGGATCTCGTTCCCCTGGTTTGTGATAATCTCGAAGTCAAAAGGCTGTCCGTCCTTTTCCAGGGTACCATCTCCGTTCGCATCCCGCCAGCCCGCTTCGGCCAGGAGCGTCCTGGCCTTCTTCGGGTCATAGGGGTACATCCGGACGTTCGGGTTGTAGGCCCAGGTGCCCGGCTTGTACGGTCCCGTGGCCGGCTTACCCAGCCCTAGGAGAACGCCGTCGATGATCTCCTCCCGGTTGACCGCATACGCAATCGCCTGACGGACCCGCTTATCGGCGAATAAGGGGTTTTTCAGATTATAGCCGAGATACGTGTAGGCAAACGACAGGTAACGGAATTTATTGTAATTGTTTCTGAAGAGGTTGTTCTCCGTCTGTCGCGTGTACTGGAGCGGGGTGAGGCCCATCCGGTCGATCCCGCTGGCCCGGAGCTCCAGGAACATGGTTGCCGTATCGGGGATGATCCGCATGATGTAGCCGTCGATGTACGGCCGCCCCTCGAAATAGTCGGGATTGGAGACAAGAACGATCTTCTGACCGGTGACCCACTCCTTGAATCGGTAAGGCCCTGTGCCTATGGGACGCCGCCCGAGCGGGGAAGTGGTAATGTCCTTGCCTTCCAGGAGGTGCTTGGGGAGTATGCCTACCGACCAGCTCATCAGGGCCGGGGCAAAAGGCTTATCGTAAGTCGCCCGGAAAGTGTGTGCGCCTAGGACCTCGGCCTTCTTGACTTTGAGGAAGTCTCCGGCGTAAGCGGTGGGCGTTTTGGGATCGATGGTCACCCGATAGGTGTAAAGGACGTCTTCGGCCGTAAAAGGATGCCCGTCGTGCCACCGGACCCCCTTGCGGAGGTGAAAGGTGATGACGAGGCCGTCTTTGGAAATCTCCCATGACTCGGCGAGATCGCCCACAACATTCACGTCCTTGTCGTACTTGATCAGGCCGTTGAAGATCATCCCCGCTATCCCGTGGGAGGTGGAATCGGACGAGAGGAGGGGAATGAGGTTCGATGCGTCGCCGATCGACCCTTCGACCATGATGTCTCCGTATGCCGGGGCGGCAGCGGCGCTTCCGGTCGGTATGCGTTTCGGCTCCTCGGGTGAGCACGCCGCAACGACCAGGGCAATGAACAGCATCATGATCCGACCGAGACGACCCATAGGGTTCATGGCGGTCAAGCTACCGTATAGAGGAGGCTTTTGCAACCCCTTTTTGAACAACCCTTTTTGAACATCTTGACTAAAAGGTGGGATTATGGGAAATGGTCGACTAAAGAGTGAATTCAAACCTGTTCCGAACCACCCACAGGAACACAGGAGGAGGATGACGATGACTTTCATCGATCTGCGCAGCGATACCGTGACCCTTCCCACCGAAACCATGCGGAAAGCCATCTCCAGCGCCGCACTGGGAGACGACGTCTTCGGCGAGGACCCCACGATCAACCGTCTCGAGACGATGACCGCCGAGCGGTTGGGAAAGGAGGCGGCGCTCCTTGTGGCGAGCGGCACGATGGGAAACATCACCTGTGTCCTGACCCACTGTGCGCGGGGAGAAGAAGTGATTCTCGGCGACAGTTCCCATATCTTTCTCAACGAAGCGGGGGGAATGTCGGCTCTGGGCGGCATCTTCCCCCACACCATCCCGAATCAACCCGATGGGACACTACTGCCGGAGGATATCGAGACGGCGATCCGCGCCGAGAACATCCACTTTCCCAGGACGCGTCTCATCGCTCTGGAGAATACCCACAACCGCTGTTACGGCGCCCCGTTGACCCCCGAGTATACCGCCGCCGCCGTCGCGCTCGCGAAACGGCATGGCCTTCTGCTGCACCTCGACGGCGCCCGGATCTTCAACGCCGCCCTCGCCCTTGACGTGGATGTACGGGAGCTGACGCGCGGCTGCGACTCGATCAATGTCTGCCTCTCCAAAGGGCTCGCCGCGCCGGTGGGCTCGCTCATCTGCGGAAGCAGGGAGTTTATCGCACGGGCGCGCCGGACTCGAAAAATGCTGGGCGGCGGGATGCGGCAGGCGGGAATCATCGCAGCCGCCGGCATCGTAGCCCTCGAATCGATGGTCGACCGCCTCGCCGAGGATCACGAGAACGCCCGCCGCCTCGCCGAGGGAATCGCCGGCATCGAGGGACTCGCAACCGATCCTCTCCGCGTCCGGACGAATATCCTTTACGTGGACCTTGTCGATCGGCGCTTCTCCGATGATGAATTCCTGAGGCGCCTCGCCGAAAAGGGGGTCCGCTTCTCCCACACGGGACCGGCTCGATTCCGGATGCTCACCCATTACGGAATCGGCAAGGCCGAGATCGATACGGCGCTCATAGCGCTGCAATCGGTGATGCAGGGCTGTTACTGAGGGAAGAGGCCATGACAAAAAAAGGCGCATGATTCGACGTGAAGAAGGGCGGAGTCCGCCGGAGGATCGCCGCGATGCCGGGTTCTTTCTTGAATTCCTTCTCCAGAAACCGTTTGACCTCCCTCCGGTTCCAGCCCTCGGGATGGACGAAGGGCCTGTAAAGCGACAGATCGCCCGCATAGAACTCCCCGGTATCGAGGGCTTCGGTTTCGGGACCGTAGGCGGGAAGATTGAAGACGGCCAGATTCAGAAACCCTATCTCGGCCGCATGGGCTGCGGTGAAATCCAGGGTCCTCCTCGCCGCCGCACATGTTTCCACCGGGGTCCCGAAGAGGAGATAGACGTAAGTTGCGATCCCCGCCTCCTTCAGGCTCGTCAGAACCGCCGCGGACATCTTCGAATCGACCCCCTTCTTCAGGGCGTCGAGTACCCCCTGATCACCCGATTCCAACCCCAGCTTCAGCATAACGCAACCCGATTCCTTCAATTGCCTGCAAAATTGACGGTTTGCAAGATGGGGTATGACCCTGGAAAAACCATACCAGGGGGCGCCGGGCGGGTCTTTGGCCATGGCCTTGAGAAGCGCGGGACTCAGGGCGTTGTCCAGGAAATGTATCAGCGCGGGCTTCACCTGCGCCGTCAGGGCGCGGAGGTCCTCCGCGACACGCTCCGGCGGGAGCGGCTGGTAAGGATTTCCCTCGGCCGGCTCCGGGCAGAAAGAACAGCGGCGCCACCAGCAGCCGGTGGAGGCGCTGTAAGGAAGGATCACGCCCGGGGTCAGATAATCCGCCAGGGGAAAACCTTCGAGATCCGGGCGGTCGTGGCCTCCGTCGTGGCTTTTCCCCAGAGCGGCGAGGAGCGGTTCCTCCCCGGGCCCGCAAACCGCCTCGTCCACAAGACCCGGAAAGAGGTTCTGCCTGCCGGGATTGCGCATCCAGGAAGTGACAAGCCCGCCCCCGATGATGATCCGGAGGAACGGGTATTCCCGTTTGATCGAACCGATCATCGCAAAGGCGGTCAACGCCTGACTCAGGTAGTTGATCGAGAACCCGACGTGTGAAACGATCGTTTCTTCGAGGATTTCAGCGAAACGCTCCCGAAACCGGAAATAGAAGGGGTTGGTATCGGGCGTCGCGGCGGCCTGCAGCAGGTCGGCACTTCGGACGGGGGAGAGCGAATCGGCCTCGTAATCGGCGAGACTCAGACGGACTCCGAACGGTTCGGCCGCCGCCACGAGGAGGCGGTTCAGCGACGCCGCCGCTCGCCGGTAGCGATCGGGATTCGCATAGAGCTCCCACGACCGGAGCGAGGCGCGGTTCTCCTTCATGCGCCTCGCCGCCCTCCGCGTCCAGGTGTCGTCTGCCTCCCGGCAGGACTGTTCGGCGGAAGCCAGAAGGGCAAGCTGACCCTCGGCATTGGCGTCCCAGACGCGGCAGATGACCCCCCGGCGCCGGAGCGCCCCAGCGAGCCGAGCGAGCCCCCCCGGAGCTTCGCAGGCTTTTGCCGCCGGCGGGTTAATGAGCAAGACCCCCTTCTCTTTCCGGATGTCCCGATTCATCGGTTTTCTTGACATGAACACACCTCTCCTCTATACTCACCCATATTCACGAATAACCTAACAAAGGAGCTTGACTGATGGAAAAGGAACAGCGTTGCTACCGGACGATCAAGGCCATTTTATCAAAGCACGGGAAGCCGCCCTACAAAAAGGAAGAGATCAAATCGGCCATTACAAGCTCTATCCGTGAATACGACTATATTTCAGCGATCACCGCCTATCTGTGGGGAGCATACAACAACTTCGATGCCGGCGCAAAAACCGCCTTCAAGGAAATTTTCTCTGAAGATCTAAAAAAACATGATCAGACGGCATTTTATTTTTTCTCTTTCTATTTCACGCATGATTTCAAGCGAACCGGTTTCGACCGGCGTCAGTACGGCGATCGTCGAGAATCATACTCTCTGGATTTCTTCTCCGAGACCATCAGGGACCTGCGGAAAGGAACCGAACGAAGAAGGCCCACGGAAAAGAGAACCACCTGGACACGGGTGACCGAATGGACGAGCGTCCCTTTCAAAGCGACTCGCAGCGGTCGTGAAAAGGATAGCGATACCCTTTTAATCGACAGAGGACAGATGCTCGATCAGCTCACCGATGCGGAAGATCGACAAGTTCCGAAGATCGAGAGCTTGAATACGATCTTATCCAGTCTTGTCACGTACTATGAAACCCACATCCAACAGGAAGAAACCGAGTGGATGATCGTTGCAGACGAAGAGATTTTTCAACGCGCAAAGGATGTGATGAAAAAGCTCATTAAAGTAAAACTTCCAGCCGATTGACAACGCTTCAAACCGAAAAGAGTATCTGAGAATAAGGAAACCGGCGATCCAGCATCTCCCTGATCTCAGACTGCTCGGCTTCACCTTCGATCGGTTCGACGACACTAATGGGCATTCCGCTTTCCGACAGCCGGCTCTTCCAGGCAACGACATACCCGGGGATGTTGACGAACCGGCAGCCCTGGGTGCCGCAGCAGGTGCTCCCGACCGCAGCGATCCCCACGACATAGAGAACCTCCCTACCACAGTGCGCCAGCCGCTGCTCTTCGACGATCGTGTAATGCCCGGCAATGAAGCGGACCTCGGTTCCCGGTTCCTGGTGAAGATATTCCGGCATCGTTGTCTCTCTATGGTCTATTTGCCCACGCAAAAGTTGGCGAAGATCCGGTCGAGCACCTCCTCCGGTGTCGTGCGGCCGGTAATCTCTCCGAGCGAATCGAGCGCCCCCCGGATCTCCAGCGAGGTCAGTTCGGGTGAAAGGCCCTCGTGCAGGCCCTCGCGGGCGCGAACGAGGCATTCGGCAGCCTTCTCCAAAGCGACCTTGTGACGGAGGTCGGCGATCATTATCCCCGCCGTCTCTTCCGCGGGCGTCGCGAGAACCATGTCCCGGATCGCCGCCTTGAGCCGGTCGATACCGTCCCCGTATTTTGCGGAGATCCGGACGGCCGGCGGTGTCGTGTCCGGGAGAAGGGATCGAAGCCTTTTTTCGTCAAGCCGCTCGGGGAGGTCGGATTTGTTGATGACCGGAAGCATCGGTTTGGACTGCATTTCTGATAAAAACTCTTGATCTTCAGGTGTAAGCCCCATGCTTCCGTCCAGGAGAACGAGGAGCGCATCGGCGGTGGCGATGCGCTCCCAGACAAGGTCAATCCCCTCCTTTTCGATCGCGTTTTCCGGGAGGCGAATCCCGGCAGTGTCGGTCAGGCGAACAGGGATTCCCTCGATAGTGATGGCCTCTTCGATGAAGTCCCGTGTCGTCCCGGGGGTCGGGGTGACAATCGCCCGCTTCTCACCGAGGAGGCGGTTCAGGAGGCTTGATTTACCGACATTCGGCCTGCCGGCGATTACGACACCGATCCCGTCCCGGGTGATCCGGCCGCGCCGGTAGGTCGCGGCAAGGGAGCGAAGATCATCGATAAGGGTCTGTATCTCGGCGAGGTCTGCACCGGGCGTATCGACGACGCCGTCATCCTCGGCAAAGTCGATGGCAGCCTCGATGCCGGCCAAAAGACCGATGATTCCATCCCTGATCATTTCTATCCGTCCGGAGAGTCTTCCCTTCAGACGGTCGACGGCGGCGGAAAGCCCCTCGGGTGTCTTTGCCGCAACCAGGTCGAGAACGGCCTCGGCCTGGGAAAGATCCAGGCGGCCATTCAAAAAGGCCCGCTTCGTGAACTCCCCCCGCTCGGCCGGCCGGGCTCCAGCCCGAAAAACCTCGGCCAGGACGGTCCGGAGGATCAGCGGCCCGCCGTGGCAGTTGATCTCGAACGTATCCTCACCGGTATAGGTGCGGGGACCCCGCATAAAGGCAACGAGGACGTCGTCGAGGATGGCCCCTGTTTCCGGCGTCACAATCTCGCCGTGGTAGAGATGATGGGAAAGGAAAGATGCAGGCAGGTGGATAGGTCTGAACAGACGCCGGGCGATCCCTTCCGACGCCGGCCCACTGACGCGGATCAGACCGATCCCCCCAACTCCGGGCGGCGTCGCGATGGCGGCGATGGTGTCCCTACCGGTCATAGGATCAGCGCCTCTCTGTGCAAATTGACCCTCAGCCGTCGGACATCTCCGGGCTGCGCCGGACGGGCAGGATCAGGATCTTCCGGTACTCGCCCTCGCCGCGGCTTTTGGTCGTAAGGGTCGCATCGTTCTGTAGGGCAAGGTGAATAACACGGCGGTCGTGGGCATTCATGTATCCGATCGTCAAGGGCTTCTTTGTTTTCTTTACCTTTTCGCCACTCCTCAGTGCCAGGGCGATAAGGGATTCCTCGCGCCGCTCGCGGTACTTCTCCGTGTCGATGACGATCATCTTATGGCCGTTGACCGAGTGGTGCACCGCCTTGCTGACGATATACTGGATGGCGTCCAGGTTTTGTCCCCGCTTTCCGATGAGGAAGCCGCTTCCGCTTCCCTGGATATTCAGGATAATCGCATCTTGCGTCTCCTCCGCACTCACGGAGGAATCGATCTGCATCCGCACCAGGAGACCCTCGAGCATTTTTTTCGCTTTTTCCTTGGCAGACTCGCGAACCTGTGTTTCAAAGGCTCCCGGCTCTGCCGACTGCCGGGCAATAGGGGCGTCGATCATCAGATCGATGGTCAGGAGGCTCGCCTTGATTTGGACCTTCTTTGCCCCGATACCGAGGAATCCCGCAGACCCTTCGGAAATGATCTCGATATTGAGCTTCTCCCGGGGAACCCCAAACGCGCTGCATGCGTTTTCTATGGCCTCATCGATGGATTTGCCTTCGATCATCATCGTTTTCATTGTCTCTGCACCTTCGGTCTCTTATGTCGGTCGCCTGTTGATGTACACCTGCTGACCGATGCTGATCACGTTGTTGAACAGCCAGTAGATCACCAGCCCCGACGGGAAGTTGAGGAACATGAAGGTAAAGATGATCGGCATGAAGAGCATGATCTTTGCCTGCATGGGATCGGCGCCCGTAGGCGTCATCTTCTGCTGGATGAACATCGTGGCGCCCATGACGAGCGGTGTAATGTAGTAGGGATCCTTTGCGGAGAGATCCTGAATCCACCAGAACAGGGGGGAGTGGCGCAGTTCGATCGCATAGAGCAGGGACTTGTATAGGCCGAAGAAAACGGGGATCTGCACAATCATCGGCAGACAACCGCCCAGTGGATTCACCTTGTGGGTCTTGTAGAGGGCCATCGATTCCTGACTGAGCTTTGTCTTGTCGTCTTTGTATTTCTCTCGCAGGGCGGCCATCTTCGGCTGAAGTTTCTGCATCTCCTTCATCGACTTGTAGCTTTTGTTACCCAGGGGCCAGAAGACCGCTTTGATCAGGATTGTCAGGATGATGATTGCAATCCCATAGTTGTGGACATAGCCGTAGAGGAACTTGAGGGCGATGAGCAGGGGCATGGCGAGCCACTTGAGCCAGTCGCCGAAATCGATCGAATTATCGAGACCGATGTTCAGTGTTTTGAGGATGGTGTAATCCTTCGGCCCCAGATAAAGCGAATACTGATACACACCGAGCTGCCCCTGGGGGATCATGTTCTTCGGCCCTTTGAGTCCCACGACGACGAGATTGCTGCTGTCCTTCGACATTCTGAAACTCGTCAGCGACGGGTTGTGCGGGATCAGCGCGGCAATGAAATACTTACTCTCGAAACCTCCCCAGGACACGTTGGGACCGAGGATCTTATCGGCTTCGAGTTTGGCGACATCGGGGCGGTCGATGCTGTTGGCGATATAGGAGACGGGGCCGTCATGGCCGTAACTGTCCACCGGCGCGGCGGGATCGACATACTGATACCAGTTAAGACCGCCGTTCTGGTTCAAGGGGGCGCCCGAAATGTTGTTCACCCTGACCTCCAGCCCAAAACTGAATTTGTCCGGGTGAAAGGTAAAGACCTTGTCGATCCGAAGCTCACCCGGATAGGTCTGGGTAAAGGTCAGCTTTTTTGGTCCCGCACCGGCCGTCATGTCGAGATTGCTGCCGTCGGCCTCATAGAATCCATCCTCGGGAACGTTGATGGTCGAATCGGGAAAAGAGATCGAAAGGGGCCGCGGCATTCCCTCCGACACATGGACGAGTTCGATCGGTTTCGACTGGCCTTCGGGTTTCGGCTTTCCCCGGCCGATGAATCGATAGAATTTATCTACAAGGTCTTCGCTATTCTCCAGGGCTGTTTTATACTGTTTCAGTTGAAAAGACTTGAGGGCGGCGCCCCGTGTGGTGAATACCGCCCGGTAGAGCGGTGTTTCCACAACGATATCTTTCTCCGTTCCAACCGTGGCCATCGAGGCCGCCTGCTTGCCTATCGAGGCATTCGGGGAAACCGCGGCCGGCCCTGCCGCCTTCTCCGCTACCCCGGCCGCCGGTTTGGCCGTCTGCTGCGGGGCGATCGTGGCCTCCTGCCGGATCGGCGCCGGCTGTGTCTTGACCGGCGGCTTGACGAAAAAGGTCTGATAAGTGAATAACACGCCAAGCGAAAGGACAATGGCGAGAAGGGTTCTCTTGTCCATTTACTACCTCCAAATGTGCCTTCTATTTTTTTACATCACCGGGTCATATCCGCCACGGTGCCAGGGGTGACATCGCAAAAGGCGCCGCAGGGCCAGATAGGATCCCTTCATAGGGCCATAGCGATTGACGGCGTCGATTGCGTACTCGGAACAGCTCGGATAGAAACGGCAGCAGGGCAGCAGAAAAGGGGCGATGCATACCTGGTAGGCACGGACCAGCGCTATAAATAACCTTCCCCCAATATGCATCAATAGGTTTTTAGGCATCGGCTCGCTTGATCAGGCGGCTCTCCAACTCGGCGCATACATCACTGTAGGCAAGGGGCAATATCCCTTTTTTCGCAATGATCACAATGTCCTGAGCGGCTGGAAGCCGTGATTTGTTCAATCTGAAGAACTCGCGTAAAATGCGTTTGATCCTGTTTCTCTGTACCGCGTTCCCTGCTTTTTTGCTGACTGTCATGCCCAGTCTTCTGATTCCCGTTGGATTCCGGCACGTGATAATGGTGAAGCGCTGCGAATAGCGCCGGGCCCCCTGCTCGTAAATCCTTAAGTAATCTTGTCTTTTCCGAACACGCTCCTCTTTGCCGAAAGATTCGGGCCGGGGTTTCAAGCTTCCATCCCGCACCGCCCCCTTCCCGGGGCTGACTCGACCTCCCCTTGGCCCACCCATGGGGATTATACCGTCAGTCTCTTTCTTCCCTTCGCCCGTCTTCTGCTGAGGACGGCCCGGCCGCCCTTGGTGGCCATACGGACGAGAAATCCATGGGTTCGCTTCATCTTTGTATTGCTGAAATTCGTCAATGTCTTTTTCATCGTCTAATCCCCGTAAGAAATTAATAAGTTTTTCTGTAGACCACAATGGAAAAACTTTGTCAAGGCAAATATGGCAAGCAAGGCTTTGTAATTGACAGACCACATCCCTTATGGCATTGTATATGTCAAAAAATGATACTGCCGGTGCCAGAATCAGCGGGAGATATTCGTGTGCAACATATCGATGTCCTCTGTGTCGGGGTCGCTTCGTACGATTTTGTTTTTTCGGTACCACATCATCCCGAGCCCGATGAAAAGAGTTCAGCCGACGCATTTGTCCGCGGTGGCGGCGGACCTGCAGCCAACGCCTCGGTCATGGTTGCCCGGATGGGACTGACGTCGGCTTTTGCCGGGTATCTGGGATTGGATATCTTCGGCAGTATCCATCTCGAAGAACTGCACTCGGCGGGGGTCAACACGGAGCTTGTCGTCCGAGGACAATACACGACGCCGGTTTCCGGGGTGATCGTGAAACCCTCGGGTGATCGGTCGGTCGTCAATTATCGCTCGGCGGATTCCATCCTTCACCGCGACACCCCTTTTTTATCCACTATTCATCCCCGGGTGATCCTGTTCGACGGTCATGAACCGGAACTTTCCCTTGCTTTGCTGAATCAGACCCGTGGCCGGGGCATCATCACGGTTCTCGACGCCGGTTCGTTGAACAGAGGCACATCGGAGCTATTTGACAAGATTGACTATCTTGTTTGTTCCGAGAGATTTGCCTGCGAGTTCTCCGGGTCATCCTCTCCCGATACGGCAATGGAGCGGTTAATCGCGCACGCCCGCAGCGTCGTCATCACCCTCGGGAAGAACGGCCTGATCTGGAAGAATGCAGGCGGAGAAGGACGAATCCCTGCTTTTCAGGTCGATGCGAAGGATACGACCGGCGCGGGCGACGCATTTCACGGGGCATTCGCCGGGTGTCTGGCCATGGGGAAAGGGTGGAATGAGACCCTGACCTATGCGAGCGCCGCGGCAGCCCTGTGTTGCACCAAGCTTGGGGCGCGGACGGGAATTCCTGAAGGCGCCGAGGTCGAGATGTTCCTGAAGCGCAGACAGACATTACGTTGACAATATTCCCCCTTAAGTGTTATCTCTTTAAAACGGCATGGAGGAGATGCCTGTGGAATCAACCATCCTTCAGGCCGCCTCGTTTGATGAGCGGGGGGAGTGGAATACCATCCCCCAATCGCCGCCCAGATGCACCTGTGCGGGCAGACCCATTCACGAAAGGAGAAGATGTTATGAAAAAACTCATTACTCTGGTCGTCTTGATCGTATTCATGGCGCCGTTTGTCTTCGCGGCGGGGGAAGGGGCGAAAGGTCCGATCGGGGGGCAGGCCCTGGTTGAAAAGGCAAAGGCGGAAGGAAAGGTTGCCTTTTACGCCAACATGACAGCGGTCGAACCCATTCTGGCGGACTTCGCTAAAAAATACGGCTTCAAGGCGGAGTACACGAGGCTTTCCACCACCAAGTTCATCGCCACCGTCCTGACGGAGCACGCAGCCGGAAAGCTCACGGCCGACGTCCTCCAGGCGCCGATGCCGGTCCTGGAACTGCTCAAGGAAAAGGGCGTCCTTGCCTCCTACACCTCCCCCGCCGCCGCAGGGTATCCGAAATGGACGAACAAGGACGGCAAGATCCAGAGCTTCGGCATCGAATATGCCGCCCTGATCTACAACAGGGAACTCGTGAAACCGGCCGACGTCCCCAAGTCATACGAGGATCTGACGGATCCGAAGTGGAAGGGGAAGATCGTCATGGCCAATCCCTCTTCCCATGCGACGACCATCACCTGGCTTGTCGGTCTCAAAGAAAATGTCATCAAGTCGGAGGCGGAATGGATGAAGTTTCTCAAGGGCCTTGCCGCCAACAGGCCCATGTTCGTGGCGTCGTTCGGCCCCACGCCTGCCCCGATCGAGAGCGGCGAGAAGCTGATCGGCATCTCCATGCCGAAATACATCATCACCAAGGCGCCCGCCCCGCTGGACTGGGCAAAGGTATCCCAGCCCATGATGGGGACGCCTCGGGGTATGGCGATCGCCGCCGGCGCCCCCCATCCGAACGCCGCACGGCTGTTCGTGGATTACTGGCTCTCCAGGGACGCCATGAAGATCATGGCCGAGAAGGTAGGTGAATACGTCCTGGCGCCGGGGGTGTATCCCCCCATCGCGGGAATCGAAAAGGCCAATGTCATTCCGATCCGCGAACTGTCGGACGACGAGATCAAAAAGTGGGGCGGCGAGTTCAAGAAGATCTTCGAGGCGCCGTAACCTCGCCCGCCGGCTCGGAAGAATGAACCCATAGAGTTCTTCACCCTGGAAGGGAGTGGATTTCCAGGATATTGTCCACATTGAAAGTCCTTTCTTCCCTGATGGTGTTCGGCCTGCACTTGGGGCTACTTTTTCTGGTCCTCTACTCTGACTGATCGGCCTTTTTTTATTGACATGCCGAGCAAGTATACGTATAATACACGTATAAAGGAGGTGTGCCATGCAGAAGAAATTAACCATAACCGTAGATGAAGAAGTATATACTGGACTCCATAAAATCATAGGACCCCGCAAAATTAGTAGATTTGTCCAGGAAATAGTCCGCCCTCACGTTGTGCACCCCAATTATGAATCGGCCTACGCCGAGATGGCAAAAGACAAAAATCGGGAGGGTGAAGCATTGGATTGGGCCGAAATTACCTTTAAGGACATGGATCATGAAACGATGTGAAGTCTGGTGGGTCAATTTCGGTCCTTCTGTTGGTGGGGAAATCAAAAAGAAGCGTCCTGCCGTTATCATCAGCAATGACGCATCAAACAAATTCCTCAATAGAGTTCAAGTTGTTCCTCTTACCAGCAGAACAGATCGTCTCTATCCCAGTGAGGCACTGGTGGCTTTTGAAGGTAAAGAGAGCAAGGCCATGGCGGATCAATTGGCCACTGTAAGCAAGTTAAGGCTTTTTAACCGCGCTGGCATTCTTTCTGAGGCAGATATGCGCAAGGTTGAAGAAGCCGTTAAGATACAACTTGGCATTCATTAAGAAAAGGCCAACAAGTCAATCCAGCCGACCGCTAACGCGTCGGCTGATTTTTGCGTTGGATAGAAAAAAACAAAAGGAAAAACAATGGTAATGATTGGTATTAGCAGTAGCCCGAATATAGATGGGAATGTCGACCGAATGATTCAATACATTTTAGAACGTTCAGGTAAACAAACCTTCTTTGTTAACCTTTCAAATTTGTTATTCTCACCGTGCAGAGCTTGTGCTCATCTTTGCGCGAAAGACAACTTATGCAAAATTGAGGATGATTTGAAACCTCTCTATTCCAAGATCATTCAAGCGGACTCTTTAATACTTGGTACACCATCCTACTTTAATGACACCAATGGGTTCATGAGAGTGTTTCTTGAGAGGCTCTGGTCGCTACGCCACTTGAAATTTCCACTTCAGGGAAAGCCATATTATGTCATTGCCGTAGGAGGCATTCAGACTCCTTATAAAGCAATCGAGTCAGTGAAAAGCAGAATGGACGCCTATCGTGCCTCATTTCAGGGCAGTGTCGCATTTAACTCAAATATCATCCCTTGTTTTACATGTGGATTCGGCACTAAGTGCTCGGTTGGGGCTTCTCAATACGTCTATGGTGAAGAGACTAGAAAGAATCTAGAGATTACAGAGGAATCATTCAAAAAATGGGAAGACTGCCCGGAAACAAAAGAAAAAGTTGATATGATCATTCGAGACTTGTCTTAAAAAGCAGCATTAAAATATCCAACTTATGTTTCCAGCGGAGCACAACGCGCCCGCTGAAATTCGTGTTCGCGGCACGCCTCCGGCGCGCCGCGAACGGGGCGAGCTGAGCTTCGCTCCAGCGCCTGTTCTTCAGGCCGCCGAAAGCGGCCTTTCGAACAATCGCTGGAGCCTCGCCGGCCTAACGCCGTCATCGACTATACGTCGACTCCCGGCGCTAGACCGACTCGGCTCAGCTCGCCCCGTTGGACGTAAAAATATGAACTAGGGAACTATCCAAAAATGGGCAAAAAAGACGCAGATTCTGACCTTGATGACTACGAAAAATTATCAAAAAAGATATTTGAAAGTTACTTCGAGGGAAAGGCTACAGAGAATCCAAACTATCCATTAATTAGGAAATACTACAAAGAAGCCAACAAAAACCTTAAATCCCTCCTTCTATATGGCTTGGACAATTATCCTGGCAGAATTGACCTTCTTTCTGACTTAGCATTCTTCCATGAGAAAGAAAAATTATTGATTTCATGATAGCAGAAGATGAAGAGGCAGAGAGAAAAGCTTCTCAGCCTATTGAATTTTAAACAAAAATCGTCCAACAAAAGGGTCAACCTGACCGCGAGAAGCTCGGCGGCGTTGCGCGGAAAGGTTTTTGGCGCTGCGGGTTACCCTTAGCCGTTGGCCGAAAAAATCGATTTGACATAGTCTATAATGTGGATTAATATAGCTATGAAAATCCACATTATAGAGGTGCGATATGAGAGCTATTCAGATGACCCTTGATGATGATCTTGTCACAGCGGTGGACAGCGTTTCAAAGGAGCTCCACACAAGTCGTTCTGCTTTTGCAAGAAAGGCACTTCGAGACGCCCTTGCGCGCTACAGCCTTGAGCAACTGGAACGTAAGCATCGCTGGGGGTACGAGCGGCACCCGGTTGCGGCCGATGAGTTTTCTGTTTGGGAAACTGAGCAGGCTTGGGGTGATGAATGAAACATGGTGAAATACGTTGGTACAAGTTCATACCGCCAGATAAAAAACGACCGGTTCTGATTCTGACCCGAGATTCTGTGTTGGAATATCTTGGAGAAGTAACAATCGCTCCCATCACAACTACGATCCGTAATATACCCTCTGAGGTATTTCTCTCGAAAGCCGACGGTCTGCCCCAAGATTGTGCTGTCAATTGTGACCACTTGCAGACTGTTTCAAAGAGGAAGATCGGGTCATTGATCACATTCCTGCCTCTGTCAAAGAT
>MICN01000082.1:371-9178 GCA_001829875.1 Syntrophus sp. GWC2_56_31 | reverse complement strand
TCAGCAGATCCTGACCATAGCGGTTCTTAAAATCTGCCAGATGAATGCCCCGCCGTGTACGAAGACCAAGGAACAGAGCCTCCAGACGTAACTGTTCGTCGCTCAAGAGCTCCGAGTCAGCAACCGGCGGCTTTCCGACGGCGAGATCCTCCCCATAGGTCTCGACGGAACGGTGGTTCCACCAGCGCCTCCGGCCGTCGAAAGAGTGGGCGGCCGGGCCGAGGCCCAGGCAGGAAGCGTGGTTCCAGTATTTGCGGTTGTGCCTCGATTCGCGGCCGGGGCGGGCGAAATTGGAGATTTCGTAATGGAGATAACCGTTCTCTTCCAGAAACGCCGATGTGTTGCAGAAGAAATCGGCCTGGAGCGCCTCTTCGGGAAGGACGACTTCGCCTCTGCTGCATCGCTCCGCAAGCGGTGTCCCCTCTTCCAGCGTAAGCTGATAGCAGGAGAGGTGGTCGGGGTTCAGTGCGACGGCTGTGCGGAGCGTCGAGAGCCAGGCGTCCATCCCCTGGCCGGGGACGCCCTCCTGGCCGGGTAGGCCATAGATCAGATCGATGCCGATATTTTCTATCCCAGCCCTCCGGGCGGCTCTGACGGCCGCTTCGGCCTGCTTTTTGTTGTGGCGGCGGCCGAGAAGGGCGAGGATGCCGTCGTCGAAGGACTGAATGCCGATGTTGAGTCGATTCACCCCGGCGCGGCGGAGCGACGTGAGGAGGGTATCGTTGATGTCGGCGGGATTCGCCTCGATGGTGATCTCCGCGCCGGTTGCGATCGTGAAAGTGGTTTGGATGTCGATGATCAGCCCTTCCAGATCCCCCTCGGGCAGAACGGAGGGGGTTCCCCCGCCGATGTAAAGCGTATCAAAAGAGGCAGTCCATCCACGGTAGAGGTCCATTTCCCGGTGGAGGGCCGACCGAAAGGCGGGGATCTCCGAACGGTCGGTAATGGAGTAGAAACCGCAGTAGGCGCATTTGCTGAGGCAGAAGGGGATATGGATGTAGAGACCCGGGGGTTCGTCCGATTCCCGGGACCGCTGAAGGGTGTCGCCGGCCGGATTCGGTATCGGTCGTGCGTCCATTCGCTCATTCCGTATCCGACTTCAGGACGGCAAGAAAGGCGCTCTGCGGGATCGAGACGTTGCCGATCATCTTCATCCGCTTTTTCCCCTTCTTCTGTTTTTCCAGGAGTTTTCGCTTCCTGGAGATGTCGCCGCCGTAGCATTTGGCGATGACGTCCTTGCGGAAGGCGGAGATGGTCGTCCGGGAGATGATCTCGCCGCCGATCGCCCCTTGGATGGCGATCTTGAACATCTGCCGGGGGATCTCCTCCTTCAGCCGTTCGCAAGCCTGGAGGCCGCGGGCGCGGGCGCGTTCGCGATGGACGATCTGGGAGAGGGCGTCGACCTTCTCCCCGTTCACGAGGATGTCCAAGAGGGCAAGGGGGCTTTCCCGGTAGTCGATAAGGTCGTAGTCGAACGAGCCATAGCCCTGCGTCACTGACTTGAAGCGGTCGTAGAAGTCGAAGATCACCTCGGCGAGCGGCATCTCGTAGATCAGCTCCGCCCTGCCGGGGTTCGGGTAATTGAGCGTCGAGTTGACGCCCCGCTTCTCCATGCAGAGTTTCATGACGGCGCCGAGATAGCGCTCGGGGAGCATCATCGTCGCCCGGATATAGGGCTCTTCGGACTTGATGATCGACATCGGCTCGGGGTAGTGGGCCGGATTGTCCACGTGGATCAACGTTCCATCCCTCAGAGTGAAGCGATAGCGGACGGAGGGGACGGAGAGGATGATCGAGAGATCGTACTCCCGCTCCAGGCGCTCCTGGACGATGTCGAGGTGGAGGAGCCCCAGAAAACCGCAGCGGAAGCCCTGTCCCAGGGCCGCGGAGGAGTCTTTTTCATAGACGAAGGAGGCGTCGTTGAGTTTGTATTTCTCCAGGGAGACGGCCAGATCCTCGTAGTCGTCCGAGGCGATGGGATAGATCGAGGCGAAGACCACCGGTTTCACCTCCTTGAATCCCGGCAGGGGATTTGCGCAAGGGCGGTTCTCCAGGGTGATCGTGTCGCCTGTCCTGACGTCGGAGACGGTCTTTACGCCGGCGATGATGTAACCCACCTCGCCGGCCGCGAGACCCTCTCGCTTCTCCCGCCGCAGGATGAAACGGCCGACCTCCTCCACCCGGTACGTGGCGTTGTTGTACATGAGACGGATGATGTCCCCCGCCTTGACCTGCCCGTTGAAGATCCGGCAGTAGATGACCGTTCCCCGGAAGGCGTCGTACTTGGCATCGAAGATCAGCGCGGCCAGCGGCGCTTTTTCATCCCCCGTGGGCGGTGGTATTCGCTCTACAATCGCTTCAAGGATCGCTTCGATCCCGGTCCCTTCCTTCGCCGAGCACTTCAGATGGGTATCGGAATCCAGACCCAGCTCCGAATCGATCTGCTCGATGACCCGTTCGACATCCGCCGAGGGCAGGTCGATCTTGTTGATGACCGGGATGATCGTGAGGTCATGCTCCATCGCCAGGTAGAGGTTGGCAAGCGTCTGGGCCTGGACGCCCTGGGCGGCGTCGATCAGAAGAAGGACCCCTTCGCAAGAGGCGAGCGATCGCGACACCTCGTAAGTGAAGTCAACATGGCCCGGCGTATCGATAAGGTTCAGGGCGTAGGAACGACCGTTCTTTGCCTGGTAGGGGAGCGAGATCGCCTGGCTCTTGATCGTGATGCCCCGCTCCCGCTCGATATCCATATTGTCGAGGATCTGGTCCTGGAAATCCCGGTCATTGACGACGCCGGTGAACTGGATCAGCCGGTCGGCAAGTGTCGACTTCCCGTGGTCGATATGGGCGATGATACTGAAGTTCCGGATATTATCCATATAGCCTGAGTCAATTGTTCTGTGGATGCGATCGGGGCATTATGGGAGCTTTGCCAGAAGCGCCGAGGAGACTTCCTTTACGCCGGGGGTTCCATCGATTGCAAGGGCCCGGACGCGCTCTTTGAAGCAGCGGACGGCGGCAAGCGTTCCCGTCGTTGTGTCGTAGTATATCCCGTGGCGCTTGTCGATCGCCGCTTCGTCCTGGTCGTCGGCCCGGACGGTCAGTTTATCACAGCCGCAGACCCGGCAGATTGCTATCCCGTTCTTTTCGGCCGGTTTGATGGCCTCGATATAAATGTTATTCGGATGGTTGTTGTCGTTGGCGCAAACCCTGCGCCCCATGATCCGTTTCTTTGCAGTTTCCCGATCCAGGACAATCTCGATGACCACATCCAGTTTCATTCCTGCCTCTTCGAGGGCTTTCCCAAGCGCCTCCGCCTGGGTGAGATTGCGGGGAAAACCGTCGAGGAGCCAGCCGTTTTTACAGTCGCTCTCTTGGAGGCGATTCAGGATCATCGGGACGGTGATCGCATCGGGAACGAGCTCGCCACTGTCGATAAAACTCTTAGCCATATTGCCAAGTTCAGTCTTATTCTTGATGTTATCCCTGAAGATGGCGCCTGTCTCGATATGCGGTATTCCGTACCTCTTCTGCACCACCGCCCCCTGGGTTCCCTTGCCGCTGCCGTTCGGTCCGAAGATCAGGATGTTCATATGTGTATTTCCTCTAGAATGTTCACGGCCCACGGCCGTGATCGCTCAGTGGCCTCAGGAAGGGGCGCAGCTCGTAGCGCTGCAGCTTCCGCAGGATGCCCCGCCGGCGCTTGTGTTCCCGACCTTTCCGGCGAAGGCGGACATCAGTCTCTGGGTCCGGGTGGATTTACATTCAGGGCAGGCTACGGCGACCTTTTCATCTCGGCTCCGGAAGAGGACGTCAAACGTCTCTCCGCACTTCCGGCATTTGAATTCATAAATCGGCATGGATCGACTCCTTCCAGTGAAGGTGAAACCCCTGCTTTTTTTAAAGCCGGGGTCTATTTCATATTCGATATCAACGGCGGGAGAGACTACTGGATCGCACCGAAAATGTCAAGGCAGATCGTGGGTCCAAACTATGAGTTGAGTTCTATCCCCATCACCTCCAGAATGGCGTGGTAAATCTGCGACACCTCCTCTGCGCCGAGAAGGGTAAGGGGGCCCGTGACCAGGCGCTGGTTGTCGATGGCGCGGATCTGATCGATCAGAAGATCGGAATCCCGATCCAGGCGGTCCCGGGCGCTGAGACGCAGACGTAGGGGCGCGGCGTCTTCGATCAGGCGGGTCGTCAGGGGAATGACCAGGGTCGAGGGATGGCCGGCGTCCAACAGGGCCTGGTTCTGGATGATTAGCACCGGTCTCGTCTTTCCCGGTTCCGTGCCACGCTGCGGATTGAGATCGGCCAGCCAGACGGCGCCGTGTTCAAGTTTCCGGGTCATGTTCGATCTCCTCGAATTCCCGATTGACCGCCATGCTTTCTTCCCTTACCCGGGCGCTTACCTCCATCAGCCTGATCCGCTGCCGATAGCTGCGGGTCTTACGGTTCATCGATACAACAGCCCGTCGCAGATACTCGGCCCGCGGGATCTGCAATTCGGCTGCCTGACAGTCCACTTCCCGGAGGAGGTCATCGGGAAGACGGATGGAAATTGTATTCATATATGCATCTCCTTTTGTATTCTTAACTTGAATACTAACTTGATGCAACGCCATTGTCAACAGGAATTACAGACGAAGCTTCTCCTTGGCCCGTTTTCGGAAGGTGTGGAGTCTGACACCGAGGAGGTGGGCTGCGGCCTCCCTGTTGAACTGCTTCTTCTGGCTGGCGCTGTTGAAATGGATCGCCCGGGCGACGAGTTCCTTGCCCGTACAAGGAATTGCCTGAATATTTCACTTGACGCGTGAGGGCAGGCCATGAGAGTAAAAAAACGTTTTTTCCGGTGGATCTGTTCGTATGTGATAGGGCGGACGGAAATTTCATAAAGGTGATGACATGGCAATTGCTAAGAAGATCGACGGTTTCATCTCTCAATCCTCGTTTATAAGGAGGATGTTCGAAGAAGGGGTCCGTCTCAAAAAACGTTATGGGGCGGAAAATGTCTTCGATTTCAGTCTGGGAAACCCCAATCTCGACCCGCCCGCGGCATTCAGGGAGCGGCTCCGGGAGCTCGTCACAGCGGAAATACCCGGCAAGCACATGTACATGCCCAACGCCGGCTACCCTGAAACACGGGCGGCCGTTGCGTCGGCGGTGAGTTCCGCCCAGGATATGACACTCGCAGCCGATCAGATCGTGATGACATGCGGCGCCGGGGGAGCGCTCAATGTGATCTACAAGACGCTCCTCGATCCCGGTGATGAGGTGATCATCCCGGCGCCCTTTTTCGTCGAGTACCGCTTCTATGTGGACAATGCCGGCGGTGTGGCCCGGGTTGTACCCACCAGGAATGATTTTTCCCTCGATCTCGACGCGATCCGCGGGGCGATCTCAAACAAGACGAAGGCCGTCCTGATCAACTCGCCGAACAATCCCACCGGAAAGGTGTATGACCGAGACAGCATCGCCGCCCTCGCGGCTCTGCTGACCGAGCAGGGGAGGGCGCTCGGGCGGGTGATCACTCTGATCTCCGACGAACCCTACACCGAGATCGTCTACGACGGAGTGAAGGCGCCGAGCGTCCTTAAGGCTTACCCCCACAGCATCATCGCCACTTCCTATTCCAAAAGCCTCTCCCTTCCCGGTGAGAGGATCGGCTATATCGCTGTGAACCCGGAGATCGACGCACTCGGCGCGGTCATGGACGGGCTGACTCTCTGCAACCGGATCCTTGGTTTCGTGAACGCCCCCGCCCTCATGCAGCGGGTCATCGCCGGTCTCGGGGGGGTGAAAGTGGATGTAGAGATCTACCGGAAGAAAAGGGACCTTCTCTGTGACGGACTTGCCTCGGTGGGCTACCGGGTGAGAAAGCCGGATGGCGCTTTCTACCTCTTTCTTCCGACGCCGATTCCCGATGACGTCCGCTTCGCCGGCGCCCTTCAGGAGCGGCGGATACTCACCGTCCCCGGGAGCGGCTTTGACGGCCCCGGCCATATCCGGATCGCCTACTGCGTGGACGATGCCACGATTCTCGGCGCCATTGAAGGATTCGGCGAGGTCCTGAGAGAATTCACATAAGGAAAGCATTGAGAAGCTTTCATAGGGTGGTGATCAATAGACGATCTTGAAGTCGGTGAACTCCCCGGTAGCATTCTCTTCTTCCGCTTCCATGCTGTCCACACGGGCGGGTAGCGTACCCGTCCGGCACCATTCACGCATCGCGTCGGCGGCCACATCTTCCCCCTCGAATACCGCCTCCACGCAGCCGTCGGGGAGGTTCCGGACCCAGCCGGCCAGACCCAGGGAACGCGCCTTCTTCCAGGTGTTAGCACGGAAGCAGACCCCCTGGACACGGCCGGAAATCAGGACATGATAGCGTCTTATCATTGCATCTGGTCCCTTGTCAGGGCGAAAAATGCCTCTTCGTCAAGGATGGCGATACCGTCCCGCCTCGCCTTATCCAGCTTGGAACCCGCCGCATCTCCCGCGACGACGTAATCGGTCGTCTTGGTGATCGCGCTGGTGACATATCCGCCCAGAGACTCGACAAGCGCCTTCGCCTCGCCGCGGCTCATCCGGTGGAGCGTTCCCGTAAAGACAAAGGATTTACCCGTGAGCGGCGCGGTCTGCGGCCGGCTGACCTCCCTTGGGGCAAGTCCGGCCCGGGTGAGCTTTTCGATCACCCTGAGGTTTGTGGGTTCCCGGAAGAAACCGGCGATACTCGTCGCGACCTCGGGGCCGATGTCCCGGATTTTCTCCAGTTCCTCGGGTGTGGCGGCGGCCAGGGCGGTGAGGGTTCCATAAGTTGAGGAGAGGCGTTTGGCCGTCGCTTCTCCGACATGCCGGATACCGAGGGCATAAATCAGGCGGTCGAGTGCGGGAGTCTTGGAGCGGTCGATCGCTGCGAGGAGATTGGAGGCTGATTTGTCGGCTATCCGCTCCAGGCCCAGGAGCTGTTCCCCGGTCAGAAAGTAGAGATCGGCGGGATCGGCGATCAGTCCGTTCGTCACGAGTTGCGTGACCATTTTTTCTCCCAGGCCTTCGATGTCAAGTCCGCCCCGGGAGGCGAAATGGGCGATGCGTTCCCGGATCTGGGCGGGGCAGGCCATCCCGATGCAGCGGTGGGCCGCTTCGCCATCGAGACGGACAATCCGGGAACCGCATTCGGGGCAGAGCATCGGCATGACGAAGGGTTCCTCGGCGCCGGTCCTCAGGGCCTTGACGACCTCAACCACTTCGGGAATGACGTCGCCCGCCCGTTGAACAATGACGGTATCGCCGATCCGGATGTCCTTCCTGTCGATCTCGTCCTGGTTGTGGAGGGTCGCCCGGCCGACCATGACGCCGCCGACGCGAACCGGCCTCATGACGGCCACCGGCGTGAGCACCCCCGTTCTGCCAACCTGGACGATGATCGCATCGATGAGAGTTTGTTCCCCGATCGACGCGAATTTGCAGGCGAGCGCCCAGCGGGGGCTCCGGGCAACAAAACCGAGACGCTCCTGGAGGGAAAGGTCGTCCACCTTGATCACAATGCCGTCGATCTCGTAGGGGAGTCCGTCACGAATCTCGCCGATGCGGTGATAATAGCGGATGCACTCTTCTATGTCCGCTGCAGGCTTGATCAGCTCATTGACCGTAAAGCCCCAGGCGGAAAGCGCCCGGAGGACCTCGCCCTGCGTCCGGAACGCAACCCCTTGCGCCGCGCCGATAGCATAGCAGAACATGGTGAGGGGTCTTTTTGCCGTGACCCGCGAGTCGAGCTGGCGGAGCGATCCCGCCGCTGCGTTCCGGGGATTGGCGAAGGGCGCCTCTCCCTCGGCCTCGCGACGGCGATTTAAATTGCGGAAGGCTTCCCGTTCCATGCACACCTCACCCCGAACCTCGATCCGCTCCGGAACGGTCGGCACGGCGGCACCCTCGGGCGCATCGTCTCGCCCGCGTGGGATGACGAGGGGAATAGCCGGTATCGTCCGTAAGTTCAGCGTGACGTCTTCACCTACAGTCCCGTCTCCCCGTGTCGATCCGACCACGAAGGCGCCGCGTTCGTAATCGAGGTTGACGGCAAGGCCGTCCAGCTTGGGTTCCACGATGTAGCGAATGCTCGCTTCGCTGCCCAGGAACCGCCGGCACCGCAGGTCGAACTCCCGGATCTCTTCGGCGGAGAAGGCGTTGGCCAAACTGAGCATGGGGGTCAGGTGTGCGACAGGAGCGAATTTATTTAAGGGGGGCGCCCCGACCCGCTGTGTGGGCGAGTCCGGCGCTGCCAGCGAGGGGAATTCCGTTTCCAGGGCCTGGAGTTCCCGCATGAGGTCATCGTACTTGGCGTCGGTGATCTCCGGGGCGTCCAATTGATGGTAGCGCCGGTTATGGTAGTCAATGGCCGTCTTGAGGGTTTTCACCCTTTCGGCAGCGGTATCTTTATTTGTCACTTGACCAGCCTCAGATCCGGCTTCCCCTTCTGCGGCTTCTTTTCAGGACCAACCTCGCTCTGACGGAGGAGCTGTTCGTTGAAGATGTGATTCTTGGCTCGGACGGCATTGATGATGAAAAAAATAATGACCGCCTTTTCCCAATCTTTCGAAGGTTCGAAATGCTCCATCCGGTTCTTGTATTTCCCCCAGAGGGAGGTGAGGGAGGCCTCGTCGAGGCTGAGGATTCGTTCGGCCAGTTTATTTAAAGCGGATTCTAGCATATCATCGGCGCCCCTGAACGTGCGTTCGCCTCATCCTAACCGGACCGGAGCGGAAAGTCAAACGAAACAACCCGCCAAAAAAATCCCGCCAAAAAAATCC
>MICN01000082.1:0-356 GCA_001829875.1 Syntrophus sp. GWC2_56_31 | reverse complement strand
GCCAAAAAAATCCCGCCAAAAAAATCCTTGTCTTTTTGCATTGCAACGCTATAATCCATTCGCCGTAGTATGGAGAACCAAGCGATGGATACACTCTTTGCGCCGTGGCGTATGGACTATATCCGGGAGAAAAAGCGGGAAGGCTGCGTTCTCTGCCGGGATTCCCGTCGGGGGGAGGAACTGGTCGTCGTCGAGGGGAAGAACAGTTTCGTCACAGTGAACCGCTATCCCTATACAGGCGGTCACCTCATGATCGTTCCCTTCCGCCACCTGTGCAGTCTCAACGATCTCCTTCCCGAGGAGAGGCTGGAGCTCTTTGCTCTCGTGGAGCTCTCCGTCCGGGTGCTGAGCGAGGC
>MICN01000081.1 GCA_001829875.1 Syntrophus sp. GWC2_56_31 | reverse complement strand
AAATCCGCCAGTCCGGTTCGGAGGGAGGGGCGATGCAATCCAATGTGTCGTCCCTACCCCTATAGTCCTGGACCCCGGTTTGCACCGGGGTGACGACTTCATAAGAAGTCGTCACTTCTATACAGCCCCCGCCGCAAGTGGTTGTACGACCTCTTCCCCGGGGATGGCCGCATCGATTTGGCTCAAGAGCTCGTCATCGGTAAAGTGCTTGAGTTGTATGGCCGCCGTGGGACACACGGCATTACAGAGACCGTCTCCCTTGCAGAGAATGGGATTAACCAAAGCCTTTCTGCCCTGCGGTGTTTCACGAAACTCTATGGCGCCATAGGCACAAACGGTTATACACGCCCCGCACGAAATACACTTGTTCTCATCCACCGCGCAAACCGAGCCCGAGGCTTTGACCGTATCATGCGAGAGAAGGGTTAAAACCCGACCCGCCGCTCCGTATGCCTGGTTGATCGTTTCCGATATCAGCTTGGGGTAGTGAGCCATTCCGCAGAGGTAAACGCCGTCCGTGGCAAATTCAACCGGCCGTAACTTGGCATGGGCCTCTTTGAAAAAGAGATCCGGCCCCAGAGGGACCTTGAATAATCTGGCGATTTCCTCGGTCCCGGCGGAGGGAATCACCGCGGCGGCTAAAACCAGCAGATCGGCGTCTATGGCAAGCTTCTTACCTAAAACAGGATCGGTCGCGGTAATCCTTAAAACCGGCCGACCCTCCTCCTTAACCGCCTCCACCCGGGGTGTATCCTGCGGCTCGTAGCGGATGAACTTCACATCTTTATTTGATGCATCCCGGTAATAGTCCTCTTTGAACCCATAGGTTCGCATATCCCTAAAGAGGATGGCTATCTCCATCGCGGGGTTTATCTCTTTGAGCTTCAAGGCGTTCTTTACCGACTCGCTGCAGCATATCCGGGCGCAGTAATTTCGCTCTTGATTTCTGCAGCCCACGCATTGGATGATCACCAGATTCTGGGCGTTCATCACCGCTGCGTCGTTTTTGGCGATCCGCTCCTCCAGCTCCAGGTGGGTTATTACCCTCTCATCTTCCCCGCAGAGGTATTCGGTGGGTTTATAGACATCGGCGCCGATAGCGATAACGGCTGCTCCATGCGTTATCTCGGTGACGCCTCGCTCCGACTTCACCCTGGTGACGAAATTTCCCACATACCCTTTCGCCTCGATGATGGCCGCTTCGGCATATACATGGATCAAGGGGTGCCGATACACCTTGCGTATCACATCGCGCAAATAGGCCTGAACATCGAGCCCTTCCAGGGTATGATGGATTCTTCTCGCGGTTCCCCCCAGGTCTGTCTCCTTTTCCACCAGATGAACCTCATGTCCCTGGTTGGCGATGGAGAGCGCGCACGTCATGCCGGCTATACCCCCGCCGACCACCAGTGCCGCCTTGTTGACCGGCAGATCAAATTCCTCCAAGGCCTCCAGATGGCATGCACGGGCCACCGACATGCGGATGATATCCTTTGCCTTCTGGGTGGCTTCTTCCTTTTCTTTCGCGTGGACCCAGGAACAATGTTCCCTGATGTTGGCCATGTCCAAATAGTACTGGTTGATCCCCGCCTCCCGAAGGGTGTCCCGGAACAGCGGCTCGAGGGTCCTGGGGGAGCAGGCAGCGACGACCACGCGATTGAGCCCTTTTTCCTTTGCGATCTCCGATATCTGTTGGGCGGAGTTCGTCGCGCAGGAAAACAGCTGTTCCTGAGCGTAGACCACATTGGGCAGGGTCAGGGCGTATTCAACGGCGGAAGGAACACCGACGATCCGTCCGATATTGGCCCCGCAGTGACACACAAAGACGCCTACCTTTGGCTCCTCTTGAGTGGCATCCCTCTCCAACGGGAATATCCGTTCTTTGGCCAGATCCCCCCGCCGGTAGTCAAGGAATTCGCCGCATTGGGCCCCGGCCGCGCTGGCGCTGAAAACCGACTCGGGAATATCCGCGGGACCCTGGAAGGTTCCGCTTACAAAGATCCCGGGCCTGGTGGTCTCCATGGGATTGAAAGGAATTGCCTTGCTGAATCCGTGTGCATCGAGTTCGATGCCGAATGTACCGGCCAGACCCTTCGCATCGGCGGGCGGGTTCAGTCCTATCGACAGTACCACCATATCGAATTCTTCCTCGGCGATCCGGTCGTCGGGTGCGCAATACCGTATGGTGATATTCTTGGTTTCCGGGTTCTCCTTGACGATTGATACGTAGCTTCTGAAGAATCGAACCCCGGGCAGGTTCTCCGCCCTTTCGTAGAATCGCTCGAAATCCTTCCCATAGGAACGGATATCGTTATGGAATATCGCGCACTGGGCCTCGGCGTCGTGCTCCTTCGTCAATATCACCTGTTTCTGGGTATACGTGCAGCACACGGCCGAACAGTAGCTGTTTTCACCCGGGGTCACCCGTCGGGAACCGACGCATTGAATCCAGGCAATTTTACGGGGATGGTTCTTGTCGGAAGCTCGCCTTATCTCCCCTTCGTAAGGCCCGGTGGCGCATAACAGCCGCTCGTAGTCCATGCTGGTGACCACGTTTGCAAATTGACCGTATTTATATTCCGCCTTCACCTTCGGATCGAACGGCTCAAAACCCAAAGAGAGAACGATCGCTCCTACATAGATTTCCACCTTCTCCGGCGTCTGATTGAAATCTATCGCTTTATTCTTGCAGACTGCTTCGCAGATACGACATTTCTTCTCTTTGAGATAGATACAGCTTTCATCGATATAAGTGACAAGCGGAATCGCCTGGGCAAAGTAGACATGTACCGCCTTGTTCTTCGATATGTCCTGGTTAAACTGATCGGGGACCTTGACCGGGCAGTACTCTACACAGGTAGTACAGCCCGTGCACTTGTCCTCTATAATATATCTCGGCTTTTTTATCAGGGTGACCTTAAAGTCCCCTTCTTTTCCTTCTATACTGTCAACCTCAGTATAGGTCAGGATCTCGATGTTGGGGTGCCGGCCGACCTCGACCAGTTTGGGTGAGAGGATTCACATGGAGCAGTCATTCGTGGGAAAGGTCTTGTCGAGCTGGGCCATATGGCCGCCAATCGACGGTGCCTTGTCAACCAGGTAGACCTTAAAACCCGCGGCGCCAAGATCGAGCGCGGCCTGAATGCCGCTGATCCCTCCTCCGACAACCATCACATCCCCAAACTGACCGTCCGCGAAACTTTTGCAAAGTCGGTCTATTTGCTCTTTTTCCACTTTCCATCACCTCATTGCGTTTCTTCGGTTGCTAAATGACTTCACTGACAATCTCCGTGATGTCCTTAATCTCTATGACGTCGCCATGCCCCAGGGTTAACCTGCTGTCCTCAAAATTAGTGATGCAGTACGGGCAGGCGGTAACCAACACCTCGGCCCCGCAGTCGATGGCCTGCCCTATCCGAAGATCCGAAAACCTTTCACTTTTTTTAGTTTCCATCCAAATCCTTCCCCCTCCCCCGCCGCAGCAGAGACTGTCTACCCGCGACTCGGCCATCTCCTTTAACTCTAATCCCGGTATCCTTTTTAAAACCTCCCTGGGCTCGTCGTATATGCCGTTATGTCGCCCCAGGTAACAGGGGTCATGCCACGTCACCTTCTTTCCATACTCCTTGGTGAGTTCAAGCCTTCCCTCGTTAATAAGGTGGATTAAATATTGGGAGATATGAACCACCTCGAAGTTCACCATGAATTCGGGATACTCGTTTTTAAAGGTATGGTAGCAATGCGGGGAAGAAACAAGGATTTTCTTCACCCCATGATCGATGAACGTTTTGATGTTTTCCCTGGCCAGGCGCCTGAATACCTCCTCGTCGCCCGTCTTGCGGATGGACTCTCCGCAGCAATTCTCCAGGGCGCCCAGGATCCCGAAATCTACCCCGGCCCGGTTGAGGATAGCGGCTGTGGCTCGAGCGACCTTTTTTAATCTCGGGTCATAGCTGCAGTAGCAGTCGGGAAAATATAAAATGTCCATCCCCTCGGTGAATGGTTTTACGGAAAGATCTGCTGCCCAGTCTGCCCTCTTTTTCCGCTCTTCCTTCAAAGGGTTGCCTTCGCCGACGAGGCTGCCGCTGATGGTGCGGACAGGCTTGACCGAAGCAGGAAAAACCCCGTATTCGGTGGCAATCTTGCGCAGGGCCACCCCGGATTCTATCTGTTTGACGTCCCTGGGGCACTGCTGGGGACATCGGCCGCAGGTGGTGCAGCGCCACATCTCTTCGCTTTCTATATCGGTCAAACCGAAGGTGGCCTCCCGGACCAGCCTGCGCATGCTAAAAGTGGCCACCCGATTCCACGGACAAACCACATCGCATAGACCGCACTGGAAGCATCTTTTGAAGGCGTCACCACCGCTCGCCTTGATGACGTCGATGATCTCTTTGTACGGGGCTACAGTTTCCACTATTTCCCGATCCTCTTCTGTCGCCTTTTTTTCAGCCTTTCTTCGACATCCGGGCGACGGTTTCCATTATCTTCTGCAACCCATACTTGTCTGCCAACGATTCCAGTCCCATCTCCATGTCCCCGGGTTTTACTTCTTCCGCCTCTTCAGCTTCCTCTTCCCTTTCTTCGCAAACCAGGGCATCATTGATACACCACTTCACACACAGAGGCTCATCTTCGCCTTCACACATATCGCATTTTAGCGGGAGGCCGGAATCCGGTTCTTTGAAGAGCGTTCTCGATGGGCAGGAGGCCCTGCAGAAGGCGCATTCGTCGTATTCCTTGCCGTCGATCACATATTTGTCCCTGCCCGCACATTCGGCTCCGGCATACTCACCCGCGTATACGGGAAGGTATACGTCCTTTATGGGATGACGAATCAGCCGGATTCGAGACCGCTCCGGATTATTGCTGCTGTATTTCGGGTTGGCGTGAGAGGCGGAGCAGATCATCTCACACGCCCGGCATCCATTGCATTTATCTAGATCGATCTTGATGGTCCTTACTTTTTTCGTCACGTTACTCATTTGTTATTATCCCTCTTCGTCCCAGGTCTTCGGCGACGTCACCCAAATCTAAAGCGCGCAGGGTCTCTCGAGTAGGAATACCATCGTGATTCCATCCCTTAAATTCGTAATATCGATCCAGGAGTTTTTCTTCAAGCTCGGGAAATCTTTTCCTCCAATGATCCTCGGGCGGCTTCTCGTCGGCCCGCTTCAAGCCTCTTCTTATGTTAATGGCCCTGATTAGATTGCGGTTCCTGTTATATACCTGCGTCAATCCGGCTTCATCGATATCGAGCCCGGTCGCCGCTGAGATAAAATGCGGGAGATTATGTATATGGTAGGGGGGCTTCAGGGGAAATGACGACAAACCGGCGCACATCCCGAGGGCGTCATCGATGTAGTGCATCATCTCTTGCCAGTCAACGATTTCTGCGGACATGTCAACAGTCGGGTAATTGGGGTTGGAGCGCTCTCCGCGTATTTCCCAGTCCAGAAGGTATTGCTTGAACTTTTCATCGGGGACATGGATCCAGTCTTTGACAAAGTCTTCCCTCTCCTCCATGGTAAGGAAAGGCGCCTGGGGGAACTGCCCTTCAATCTGGGTAATGTTTGCCTTCTCTCCGGTGCAATACATGAGGAAATAAACGGGATTGAGCATTCCCAGCTTGAGCGGAAGCTGTTCATGTTTCTTGATATTATTATGGGCATATGCTTCTGCGCCCTTGCCGATCTGCTTAGCCGCCCAATGGGTGCCGTTGGCCAGAACATCTCCGATGCCTTCTCGCCGTACAATTCTGTCCAGCAGCCAGTAGAACTTCCCCTCGTTATCGGACGGACACCCGGCAAAGTCTTTGTCGGTCAGAATACCGGCTTCTTTAAGCTCAAAGGCAAAGGCCATTATTTGCGGGGTTGAGAATCCGTCTACCCCGTATTCGGTCGCGCGCCCGGCGATTCTAAAACCGAAATCCAGATCGTCGACAAAGGCCGCCATGGTATAGGTAAGCTTGGTGAAGCATTTCATCATGTAGGTCGACATTCCCGGAAGGGAAATGATGGCTCCGCATTTCATCGGGCAGTTATAGCAGCTTATCAGCCGCGTCCGCGCACCTAACTGAGACTCCTTCCACTTCTCTTCCACTTCCTTGGTCCAAAAATCCTTTCTGCGCACACGGGAGTTTCCCCAGGAGAAATTTTCGGTGTGCCACTTCTCGTCGATGTGCAGCATCTCTTGCGGCGACCCAAGCCCGGCCAAAATAGGCATCACCCCGGGAATCGGCTTATCTTCCCGGGCTTTGATATAGTGCATCACCTCATTGCAAAGCTTCATAAATTCTTCCGGCCGGGCGAGATGGAGATCCTTTGTTCCGCGCACGGCTACCGCCTTTATCCCCTTGTCCCCCATCACTGCGCCTATTCCCAGCCGGCTGGCGCTGGACCTGCCATGCTCTATGGAGGCCGTATAGACCCTGTTTTCACCGGCCAGGCCGATAGCAGCCACCTGGGCGTTCGGCTCCTTCAATTCCTGCCGAATAAGTTCCTGGGTTTCAACAGCGCCTTTGCCGTGCAAATGAGCGGCATCGCGTATTTCCACCTTGTCGTTGTGTATCCACAGATAGATCAGTTTGGGCGACTTGCCGCGAAAGATCACTTTGTCATAACCGGCATATTTCAATTCCGGCGCCCAGAATCCCCCCATCATCGAATATGCCATCAGCAAGGTCTGGGGAGAATAGGTGGTAACAATGGTACGATTGGCGCCGGGCGCAGGTGTGCCGCATAACAGACCGGTGCCGAATATGAGGAGATTATCGGGAGAAAAGGGCTCGGTTTCGGGGGGAACCCTGTCCCATACTATCCTGGCGTTGGTACCTAACCCCCCCAGATAAAGTGTGGTTAGTTTCGGGTCGCTCTCTACCCTCTCGATGCTTCCCCGGGATAGATCAATTTCCAAATGAAACCCTGTCTCTGCGTACCTCATTTCATTCCCCTTTTAGATGACATGTCTCGGCGGCATGCTTTATGATTCATCAAAGGAAATCACCAACGACATACGTCTCACCATGGAGACAATATAGCTACATCATAACTACGTGTCAAGAAAAATGTGAACAGATAATCATTGATGTTGTTTGTTCCGTACTTGTGATATGTATAAAAAAAATGTACTGTTGTTTGAGCAGCTGGAGCCGGAGGATATGTAGGCGAGATATTGCGATAGTTAGCGGAACCTTTACACCGGATTCTAAAGGAGGGGAAAATGAGAAAGAGACTCGGGGAAAGCGTTGGAGTTGTTGTTGCCATCATTATTTTTCTGGTAAGCTTTACGAACAGTGCACCGGCGGCGGAAAAACCGATTGTCATCGGCGCTCCGCTGGCCACGGCATTCCTTTACGGATGGGATGCGGAACGGGGCATCAAACTGGCGGTCGAGGAAATTAATGCCGCGGGCGGCGTGAATGTGGGCGGGAAGAAACGTCCCTTCAGCGTCGAGGTGATCGACACCCGCGACCTGGAGCCCAGCGTACCGGTCAGCGATGCCCTGCTCGGCTTAGAGAAACTCATCCTGGACAAGAACGCCGATTTCATCGTCGGCGGCCCCGTCCGTTCCGAAGCGGCCCTGGCGGCGATGGACCTGCTCAATAAATACAAGAAAGTAAGCATCCTGACTACCGGCGTTCTGACGCCTGCCTACCATAAGAAGGTTGCGGATAATTACAGTAAATATAAGTATTGTTTCAGAATAACCAGTCACGTTCTTGTCATGGCCAACGAGTTTGTCACCCTGCTTTCGGACATCAAGAAAGGCCACGGCTTCAATAAGGTTTATATCATGGTCCAGGATGTGGCGCATGCGCGGGGCGGCGGCGAGGCGATGAAAAAGATGCTGGCCGCAAGCGGCTGGGACGTGGTCGATATGAAGGTCTTTCCCACGGGCACAACGGATTACTCGATGGCATTGAACGATGTGGCGAAGACGAAGGCGGACATCATCTTCCTGTGGATGGACATGCCGGAAAGCGCCATTCTTCTGAAACAGTGGAGCGGCATGAAATTGAAGGCGCTGCCCATGGGATTTGTGAATGCCGCCGAGCAGCCCGGATTCTGGAAGGCTACGGAAGGTAAAGGCGAATTTCTCATCGTCAACCTGGTGAACGGTGGAAATGCGCCGGCAAATATAACCCCCTGGACCATGAAATTTGCCAACGCTTACGAAAAGCGATGGGGACTGGAGCCGGAGGGATACGGAACCTCGTCGAGCTACATGGCGATCTACACACTCAAGGAGGCCATCGAGAAGGCCGGCACCACCGATGCCGATGCCGTTATAACGGCGCTGGAAAATGTAAACCTGATGGGCGTATACGGCCGGATAAGCTTCGATAAAAAGACCCATCAGATCATCCCGTCCGACGATCCAAAATTAGGGGCGGTGACGGGAATCATCCAGTGGCAGAAGGGCAAGCGGGTGCAGGTCTTCCCTCCCAAAGTTGCAGAGGCCAAAATATTGCTGCCGCCCTGGATGAAATAACCCGGCGGCAACGCAATGGACATTCTCGTCTACGGCATCATCAACAGCGTCACCCTGTCGCTGCTGTCCCTCGGGTTTACGCTGGTGTACAGCATCAGCCGGCTGCCCAATTTTGCCCACGGCGCCCTGTACATCACGACGGGTTATTTCATCTGGCAGTTTCTGAACGCACTGGGGCTGAACTATCCCCTCTCCATCCTGGTCGGCATAGCGCTGACCGCTTTCATCGGCGCCATGATGTACCGCTTGATACTCATCCGGATCAGGGGGATGGAGATATCGGAGATCATCGCCACCTATGCGATTGGTCTGGCGATTATCGAGGGATTGCGGTGGGGCGGTCTGCGGGGCTCTACCTTCACACTGCCGTCCTTCGCTTCCGGTTCCCGAGTTATTCTGGGAGTGAGTGTGGATGATCAGCGACTCCTCGTGGTCGTGGTCGGGTTTGCCGTTTTTGCCCTTCTGTACTTCTTTGTCCATCTGACCAGGAATGGTTTGGCGCTGCGTGGAATCGCTCAGGATGAAAGAGCCGCCATGATGCTGGGGATAGATTCGGACCGAATGGCCATCGTCGCTTTCGCGATCGGTTCCTCGCTGGCGGGACTTTCGGCGGCTCTTATCCTTCCTCTGGGGAACATCGTTGTGGAAGCGGGATACAACGTGCTGGTATTTTCCGTAGCCGTGAGCGTCATAGGCGGTCTGGGCAGTTGGCCGGGCGCCATTATCGCCTCTTTTATCATTGGATTTGCCCAGATCCTTACCGAAAAATTCCTTTCTTCGCACTTCCAGATGGTGATTGCGCTTTTGGCGATCATCATCACGCTCCTGATAAAACCATCCGGCATCCTGGGGAGGCAAAAGGAACTCGAGGAAAGGGTATAGCCATGGAAGTCCGGAGAAAAGAAAGGATAGACAGGGGCATAAAAGTAAGAAGCGAAGGGATATATTGCGTCTCTTCGCCGAAGGAGATGCTCTATGTTGCCGGCCCGCGGCTACTGCTTATCGCCGGCCTCCTTTTACTGCCTTTGGTCCTGGAAATGGCGCCCTATTGGAAGCGGGTCGTCAACATCATGTGCGTCTATGGCCTGCTCGCCATATCGTTTGACTTTTTGGCAAATGTGGTCGGGCTGGTCTGTCTCGGGGGGGCGATGTTTATCGGGGTAGGCGGTTATATGACCGCCATCTTTAACGTCTATCTGCACTGCCCCGTTTTCCTGGCCATCCCGCTGGCGGGCCTGTCGGGGGCTCTGATTTGCACGGTCCTGCTGTTGCCTTGCCTCGCTTTGCGGGGGGTCTATTTCGCGATTGTCACATTGATGTACCCCCTGCTTTTCACCAGGATCATCGAAGCCTTGAATATCCTCGGGGGGACCAACGGCATCACCGGACTCGACAGCTTTCCCAATCCGTATCTGGAAAACTACGTGATCATCGTCCTGCTGCTGATTTTTCTGTTCGGGCTCAGAAGATTGATGGATGAGGATATCGGACTGGTGCTCCGGGGGGTTAAGGACAACGACCAGTCCGTGAGGGCTTCGGGCATCAATGTTGCTCATTTGAAGGCGCTGGCGGTCTTTATCACCTCCTTCATCGGTTGCCTTGGAGGCGCATATCTGGCCCATCTTTACATGTGGGCGGGGCTTTCGCTTTTCGCGCTGGATTTTTCCATCATTCCCATCGCGGCGGTGACCATCGGCGGGGGGGGGTCGATGATGGGGGCGGTCATCGGCACCTTCATCCTCGTTCCCCTCTCCGAATTTTTAAGGTTTTTCGGCACTTTCAGGATCGTCATCTACTGCCTCATTCTCACAGGCTTTATTGTTTTCAGGAGCGAGGGACTTTTGACCTATTTCGCCAGGAAATATGATCAATTCGAAAGATGGGCGAAGATATGAGCATCCTTTCGGTAGAAAATGTCAGCAAGACATTCGGCGGCCTGAAGGCGCTGATGTCCGTCAGTTTCAGCGTGAAACAGGGCGAAATTTACGGGATCATAGGCCCCAACGGTTCCGGCAAAACGACGCTGATCAACTGCATCACCGGTTTCATAAAACCGGAGGCCGGAAAGGTGTATTTCCGCGGATCGAACATCAAGGGCTGGCCGGCCCATAAAATAGCGCGCGCAGGCATCGCCCGGACCTTTCAGGTGATGCGCCCCTATTATTCTTTGCCCGCTTATAAGAATCTCATCATTCCGCTGTGGTCGCCCCGCGCCCGGGCCATAGGGGGGTGGAGGGGCGGCGGCAGGCATGGGGATCGGGACACGGTTGCGGTCGATATACTGGAAGAGATCGGCTTCGAGCGGGATTCGCGTGTCCCCTATAAAATGGCGTCTACATTGCCGACCGGCTATCTGAAAAGACTCGAACTTGCCCGCTGCATCGCGCTGCGGCCGGAGATCATATTCTGCGACGAGGTTTTTTCCGGTCTGAGCGCAAGCGAGGTTGCCGGCATGGTGCCCCTCATAGAAAAGTTAAAGATGGAAGGCATCACGCTGATCATGGTCGAACACCGGCTAAAAGAACTGTTCAAGGTGGCGGATCGGGTCATGGCCTTGCAGTTCGGTGAAAAAATTGCCGAAGGTCATTACACGGAGGTCATCGCAGATCCCCGCGTTAAAGAGGCTTACCTGGGCAGCGAAGAGGTGTAGGCATGCTGGAAGCCAAAGAACTGATGGTATTCTACGAAAACATGCTGGCCCTGAACAATGTCAGCATCACCGCCGAGACCGGTTCGGTGATCGGTATTTTCGGCTCCAACAGTGCGGGCAAAAGCACCCTCATGTACACCCTGGCCGGCATCATGCTGGATATCAAAAAAAAAGAGGAGATGCGGGGCGGCGAAAGGATAACGCTCTTCGGCGCTCTCACATTGGAAGGGCGCGATATATCCAATCTCCCGGCCCATGCCAGGGCAAAGTTAGGCATCGTGCTGTGTCCGGAACGACGGAGGATATTTCCGGAAAGCAGCGTCCTGGAAAATTTAAAAATAGGTTCTTATCTTACCGGTATTCGGGAAAGGAAGAAAAACCTGGAATACGTGCTGGGCGTCTTCCCGCGGCTCCATGAGTTCCTGGGCAGGCAGGGCGGTTTTTTGAGCGGCGGCGAGCAGCAAATGCTGGCCATCGGCCGGGCGCTGATGGCCAATCCGAAGGTATTGCTTCTCGATGAACCCCTGCTGGGATTGAGCCCTGTCTATCAAAAGATCGTGATCGAAGCGATCAAGGAGATCCGCAAAACCCGGGGCATTACCATTGTCGTATCCGAGCAGTATTCGAGGCCGGTGATTCCTATCATCGATAAGGGATACATCATCGAAAACGGTTCCAGTATCCTGGAGGGAACAAAAGAGGAATTGATGGACAATCCCGACGTCAAATCGGCCTACTTTGGAATTTGAGAAGCCCTTATGGAACCCTACCACAACGAATGCACGTTCACCCAGTTCGACGAAGCATGCAGGAAATATCCCGCCAATACGGCCATCGTTTATCTTGGGGAACGGTTCAGCTACGCCTTCTTGCACGAACTTGTGGAGAGGTTTGCCGCGGGTCTGATGAACGCCGGCGTAAAAACCAAAGAGAAAGTGATGCTTTTTATTCCGAACTGCCCCCAGTGGGTCATCGCGAATTTTGCCGTCAATAAGATCGGCGGGGTCGTGGTGCCGGTTTCGCCGATTTATACCTCTTATGAAATTGAATACATCATTAACGACGCCGAGGTGGAAACCGTCATCTGCCTCGATACCAACTTCATGTATATCCACGAGGTGATCGGCAAGACCAACCTGAAGCGGGTGATCGTCACCAACCTCGTAGACCTGATTCCCCTCTGGAAAAGAGCGGTCGGCCACATGCTGGATAAACTGCCCAAAGGAAAGATCAAAAAGGGCAAGGAGGTTTTGTATTTCAAGGATGTCTTGATAAAGGGATGCCAGGCGCCCGCGATCGATATCGACCCGTGGCGGGATCTCGCGTATATCATGTATACGGGAGGTACGACCGGTTTCCCGAAGGGGGTGGCCGGCAACCACATGGGAGAGGTCTCCTATATAAAAGATATCATGGATAACGTCCTGAAGGGGTATATCTTTGCGGGCGAAGATACCATGATCATGGTGAATCCCCTTTTTCATATCATGGCCAAGGGATTTGCGCTGGCGACCGCCCTGAATCAGGGGAATACCATGATCCTGATGCCGGTTCCGGAGGTGGATCCGATACTGGAGGCCATACAGAAATACAGGGTCAGATGGATGCTCGGCGTACCGATGTTATACAGGATGATCCTGGAAAATGATCGAATGGATCAGTACGATATCGGTTCCCTGAAATACTGCTACTGCGGAGGCGATGTCCTCCCCGGCGAGGTTTACAATAAGTGGCTGGAGAAATTCGAGCGATCGATCTACCAGGTATACGGCTCCACGGAGGTGGGACATGTGGCCTACAGCCCGCTGGACAGGAAGCCAAGCCCTAAAACCGTGGGCATGCCGTTAAAATCAAGAAAATGCATGATCATTGATCCGGAAACGCTGGGACCGGTTGACGAAGGCGAGGTCGGTGAACTGGCCGTCACCTCGGTCTACACGATCAAGAGCTACTGGAAAAAACCCGAGGAAACGGCGCATGCGTATATGAGGATAGGAGATGACACCTATTACAGAATGGGTGATTTTGTAAGGCTCACCGAAGACGGGGAGCTGGAATTCATGGAGAGGACCGCCGATGTCATCAAATGTAAAGGTTACAGGATCTCCGCTTCGGAGGTCGAGGCTGTCCTCCAGGATCACCCGGCTGTCATCGGTTCATGCGCCGTCGGTATCCCGGATGCGAAGCTGGGAGAGAGAATTAAAGCCATTGTCGTGCTGAAGCAGGATGCCAAGGGGGTAAGCAGCGCCGACCTGCTGCGTTGGTGCAGGGACAGACTCGCTTCCTACAAGGTGCCGAGCTACATCGAGTTTCGAGACATGCTGCCGAAGTCGAAAGTCGGCAAGCTGCTGCGCCGGGAGATCCGCGACGAAGAGCGGAGAAAACTGGGCGGCACCTAGCAGCTCCATGAAAAAAGGGGTTTAACGGCTACTATGGTTCCATTTTCAATACGGAACACCCTCAGACGCAATCACTTGATCCATCATGGCAATGGTGGCGTCGATCTCTTCCCTGCAAATGATCAGGGGCGGTGCAAACTCGATGGCACAGCCCATAAACTTGATGATGAACCCTTTCGCCTTTGCAGATTCGACCATCCTGATGAGTCGATCGGCTGGAAAGGGCAGACGGCTCTTTTTATCCACCGTGAAATCGATCGCCGTCCACAGGCCTAGCCCCCTGATCTCGCCAACGATGGGGTGGTGCTCCAGAGTCCGCAATCCATCGAGGAAATATTTTCCCATTTCCGCAGAGTTCTCGACCAGTTTTTCCTTTTGAAGGATTTCGATGTTTTTCAAAGCCGCCGCGCACGGAACCGGATGATTGCCGTACGTGTGGAGATGGACAAAGCTATCGATCGGTTTCATGACCTCGTCCGTGCAACCTACCGCTCCCAGGGGGACATAGCCGCTGGTGATGCACTTGGCCATAGTGATCAGATCCGGTTCGACATTGAAGTGCTCAAACGCAAACATCTTGCCGGTCCTTCCGAAACCACAGATCACCTCATCCATGATCAGCAAGACGCCATATTGATCGCAGATCTTCCGAACTATCGGCCAATATTCCTTGGGAGGCGCATAGGCTCCGAAACCTTGTTGAACCCCTTCTCCGATGAAAATGGAGACCTGTTCCGGATTTTCGAACTCGATGATGCGCCCGATATCCGTTGCACATCTCATGTCACAATTGGGATAGGTCAGACCATAGGCGCATCGATAACAATAAGGGGACTCCGCGAAGACACCACCAGGGGCAAGCGGCTCCATAATGTGGCGCATCGGATTGACTGTTCCGAGTGCTCTGAGACCCATCCCGTTGACGCCATGGTACGCACCACGGCGTGAAATGACCTTGAACCGCGCCTTGTCTCCTCTGGCATGGTGGTAGTGCTTTGCAAGCTTCATGGCTGATTCGACGGCTTCGGAGCCGTCACATTCGAAGGTAAATTTGTTGATGGGACCGGGTACAATCTCTGCAAGCAGATCGGCGAGTTTCATGGGTGGAATGGTGGCAAATCCGCAGGGGGTATAATAACCAAGCTTGCAGATCTGATCGTAAACGGCCTGTGCGATCTCTTTTCTGCCGTGACCTATCGCAACGGGCCGGGTCACTCCCGCATTCAAATCAAGATACTTTTTCCCATCTTGATCATAGACGTACATGCCTTCTCCACTTGTTATGACGGTGATCCCCTTCCTGATGTCTTCCCTCGGAGTTCTATGCAGAATAAGGTGAGACGTCTCGTCAAGTTTCTTTATCATTTCTTCCATTTTTAAATTCCCCCCTATGGTAATTCATTCTCCTGACCTTTCGCTGATACTTGTACCACATGTTAAGTTAGAATTCTGCCATTTTCTATTCTCTAGGTCCTATATAAAAAAACTGGACCGGTTTGGGGGGCAGATCATCAAGAAAAAATGTTGACAATCATTTGATATATATATAGCTGATAAGCATAGAATGCTTAAATTGGCTATTCGATACAAATATTAACAAAAAGGGGGACCGCCGTGAGATTAAAAAATAAAGTAGCCCTAGTAACCGGGGGAGGCACTGGTATTGGCAAGGCGATAGCCCTGGCCTTCGCCAGAGAAGGGGCCAAAGTGGCTCTAACGGGAAGAAGGATGGACAAATTGGGCGAGGTAGTTAATGAAATAAAGAAAAACGGTGGAAAGGCGTTGGCGATCTCTGCAGACGTATCCAAAATTAAAGACGTGGACCGGATGGTGACGGAAACGGTTAAGAAATTCAAAAAGCTGGATATCCTGGTCAACTGCGCTGGCGTCCTTTTCAGCGCCGATCTGGCCCATCATACGGAGAAACTCTGGGATGAGACCATAGATATCAACCTGAAAGGCAGTTTTCTCGCCACGCAGCGGGCGGTCCCTGAAATGCTGAAACAGGGGAAAGGAAAGGTCATCCACATTGCCTCCATTGCCGGCCAGATTGGTTTTCCCAACAGCGTGGCCTACTGCGCCTCCAAGGGAGGTATCATGGGCATGACCAAGGCCATGGCCATGGAACTGGCCCCAAAAAAAATCAATGTCAATTGTATTGCTCCGGGAGACGTGGCCACGCCGCTCAATGAGCACCTACTGGTCAAGCCGAAATACCTCAAGTCCCGCGTGGATAATACGCCCTACGGAAGGGTGGGACAGGTACAGGACATTGCCCCGGGGGCAGTCTATCTTGCCTCGGATGAATCGGATTTCACCAACGGGATCACCCTGACCATCGACGGGGGATTGATCATTCAGTAGCTTGGGAAAGCCCTGGTCCCTGTTCAAGCCAGGGCAGTCTCTGAACCGGGGCGACGAGTTGCAGACTGATGGAGAAGTCATCTTCAGAGGATTAAAAGGGGGGATAGGACATGGCGGTGGAGATCGATCTCAATTGTGATATGGGAGAGAGTTTCGGGATTTTTAAGGTCGGCAACGATGAAGCGATGATGAAACACGTCACCTCGATCAATGTGGCCGGGGGTCTCCATGCCGGGGATCCGCATGTCATGAGAAAAACAGTGGCCCTGGCCAAGCAGTATGGCGTGGCGGTGGGAGCCCATCCCGGGTATCCCGACCTGATTGGATTTGGAAGAAGAAAGCTTGAAGTAACCCCGGAGGAGGCCAGGGATTATATCCTTTATCAGGTGGGGGCGCTAAAGGCTTTTTGTGAAGCCGCCGATGTTGAACTTCAGCATGTGAAGCCTCACGGGCAGCTTTATAACATGGCCTGGAAGGATGAGGCCTTGGCCAGAAGCATTCTGGAGGCGATTCGCTCCATCAAACCGGAACCGATTTTTTTGGCTCTTTATAACACCCTCCCTTATGAAATGGCCAAATCTCTGGGGGTCCGCCTGGCCGGAGAGATCTATGCCGATCTGGATTACGCCCCGGACGGCACCACATTCATCAAGAAGGTTCACGGGGAGATCGATATCGCTTCCACGGTGGCCAAAGTCTCCAGAATAGTATTAGAGGGGAAGGTCACGGCCTCGGATGGAACAGAAATCGAGACCCGGGGAACCAGCGTCTGTTTCCACGGGGATAACCCCAAGGGCCCGGAAATCGTTCAAGCCGTCAGGAAAGAACTGGAACGCAAAGGGGTAAAGATCCTGCCCCTCCGTCTTCATGCCCGGGCCTAACCTTCCGCGGAAAGGGAAAAAGCCATGATTTATGAATCCCCACGCTATCTATACTCCGGTGACCAGTATCTGACGATTGAGATCGGCGATGAGATGACCCTTCGTGCCAATTTCAAAATCATCGGGCTGGACAGGATAATCAAAGAGGCCCGGATCAAAGGGGTTATCGAGACCTTTCCCGGGTGGCGGTCCCTGTTGCTTTCCTACGACAACCTGACGATCCGCACCCGGGATCTGATCTCCGAATTGAAAAAGGTTCTGGATGTGATCCCCGTAGTAACCGAGGTTCCCTCCCGGCTCATCGAGCTGCCGGTGAAATATGGGGGGCGCTGGGGGCCGGACCTGGATTTTGTCGCTAAGAGCAACCAGATTACCGCGGCGGAAGTCGTCAGAGTCCATTCTGAAACCATTCATTGGGTGGGTATGGTGGGGTTTACTCCCGGCTCCCCCCAGCTTATGCAGCTCGATCCCCCGCTGCTGCTCTCGGTACCAAAATATATCTCTCCCCGGATTTACACGCCCAAGGGCACGGTGGCGCTGGGTGGAAGCATTACGGCTATTTATCCGGTGGTCAGCCCGGGGGGCTATCAAATGATGGGCCTGACCCCGGTCCCGATCTACGATCGGTTTCAGAGTCTGTCTATTTTTGAAAAGTCCCCGGTTCTGTTGAAAATCGGGGATCGCCTTCGGTTTGTCCCGGTTGACGCCGAAGAATGCGATTATCTCCGGCAGAGGGTCTGGGAGGGAAGTTACGAATTCAAGATCAAAGAAGAACTTTTTTCCATTTAGGAGGATCCGGTGAGCCAGGCAACCTTTGAAGTCATTCAACCGGGATTTTTTTCTACCGTACAGGATCTGGGGAGAAGGGGGCATTTTGCCAGCGGCATCCCCCCCTCGGGAGCCATGGACCGCTTTGCCCTGCAGATGGGCAATTTATTGGTCCAAAATCCCTTGGGCGAAGCGGGCGTGGAGGTGACCGGCCTGGGGATGACGGTGCGGATTTGGCAGGAAACCGTGGTCGCCCTGACCGGAGGGAGATTTGAGGCGGCTTTAAACGGCAACCCGCTTCCGCTTTGGGAAGCCGTCACTCTTCGCCCCGGCGATCACCTTTCGGTCGGCAAGGCCCTGGCCGGCTGGAGGGGCTACCT
>MICN01000080.1 GCA_001829875.1 Syntrophus sp. GWC2_56_31 | reverse complement strand
TGGCGCGCTGCGGGTCCGGAAAATAGATGCCCCGAGCGTCGAGGAGACTTCCCTTGAACGCCCGGGCGTCGTCGATGGCCGGCAGCGGATCGCCTTTTTTCACGGCCACCCCTGTGAAGACCACCCCCAGGTCGGTGACGGTGCCGGGCGCGAGGTGTCCGCTTTCCGCTAATTCACCGATCAGTTTCGCGGAGAGGATGATCAGGTCGCAGGGCGCCCCGCCGATGAGTTTTTCCTTTATTGTACCGACGGCGCTGAAGGTTCCGTCGATGTCGCAGCCCGTCTCGGTCTTCAACGTCTTAGCCAGCGCCGTCACGATTCCCTGTGCCGCGCCACCACTTAGTATTCTCAGCTTCATCATTAAACCCCCCGGGGTTTGGATCTTCGAATCGAATCGACCAGCGCTTGACATTGCGCGAGGGATAACTCAAACATCGATCCGGTCTGTCCATCAATAACGATTATCGAGCTGTGTTAGAAGCCCAGACAGCTTGAGGCTGGTAAATGACCATATTGCCGTCATTCTGGATCAATAAATATGATCCTGGTTTGCCGACTGTGTTTGAAGCCCAGACCGGCTGACCGTTGCGATGATAGAGCACCAGATTCCCGTCGCTCTGCATGATGCATTTCTCTACCCTTTGCCCCTCTGTATTGGATGCCCACAGCGGATGTCGTCCCGGACCATAAAGAACGAGATTTCCGTCCCGCTGCATGACGAGCCTGTATTGATGATTGCGCGACGTGAGATACTCTTCCGCTCTGAGCATTTCACCCGGGTGCAGCCTGTCGTCTGCAGACACGATGGCGGGGGTGAAGATGACAACGACGGCAAAGAAAACGAAAGCGGCAAGTTTCAAGGAATGTTTTGCTTCTCTCATAGCACGACCCTCCTGACGCAAATGATGGTATCCTGTACTGTTATCAAAGGTGATCCATGAACCAGTCGCCGATGCGGGAGCGTTGAAAATCATGCCCCCTTCGCGCGCTGGACCTTCCCACTGTGGGGCTTTCCTCTACAACTCCCCCGGAATCTTGGACTCGCAGGGTACCCCCGTCTGGCAGAAACCGCACCCGTATCCCTCAAAACCGAAATGTTCCGGCACATACTTTCTCGTCATATCCACGTAGCTCTTGCACTTCAGTTTGTCGTGGCCCCGTTCGCTCAAGGCGTCCGCCGGACAGCGCTTGATGCATTCGCGGCAGATCCCTCTTGAGAAGAAAAGGCAGTACTCCCGGTGGCTGCGGTAGGGCCGTGGCGTGGCCGGGATCTTGATGCGGGCGATTGCGGAGCCCAAGCGCATCGCCTTGCCACGGGGGGTGATCAGCCCGTCGCAGAGGCCGAATGTTCCCAGACCGCCGGCGTGGGCGGCGTGCCGTTCCGACCAGTTGGAGGCAAAGACGAAGCGCTCGGAGTCCTTTCTCGACCAGAGCGGCGAGAGCATGGGAGATACCGCCTCGATTCCCGCTTCCTTCAGAACCGCCACGACATGATGGCGGAGCTTTACGTTGACCTCCTCGCCGAAGATCCTCGCCCTGACCCAGCTTTCAGAAGGGTAACGGGTTTCGCGGCGGTCATCGGCCTTCGTCTTCTCCATCTGCGGCAGGACCCAGCTGATGACGGTCAACTCCCCGGCTTTGAAATCCGCATGGGGAAAGGTCAGGCCAAAAAGCTCCGACGGCGTGAAATGAAAGGGACCCACGTGTTCCTTGTAGGTATCAAAGAGCGGGTCGTCCCCGCTGGAAAAGCCGACCAGCGGTTCGGCCCAGGCCCTTTCGTTCTCCCTGTTCCTCAGTGTGTTCTCCGGGGAGTTGATGAAATTCTTGATCACATTTTCCACCCAGGCGGCCGGGTCCTTCACTTCTTTTCGCATGCCCTTCCCCCTCTCATGGTATTAACAAAAATAGATCGGCATCAAAAAATATGAGTATGGGCCATGAATCGATAATAACCGGATGAATGAAGACCGGGGGGTAATGGATTTGCGTGCGCCCCTCAATCCCCCGGCTCGATCGCCACGGCGCGGATCGGGAATGAGTCCAGGCCGCCCATTGCAGCCGGGATACCCATGAAGAAGAATCTGGTCTTCGACAGATCGCTCAGGTGGGCCATCTGCTCGATGACCGGAATGCCGTTGGACAGGGTTTTGTCGTGCAGGTAGTAGCCCGCGAGATTCTTGCGGGCGACCTCGGGCCGCTCAACGTAGACGGTGTCGTCCAGGCCGATCATCTTGATCTTGCGGTTGTCCACCAGGTAATCGATCCCTTGGATGTTGAGCCACGGTCGCTGGGTGGCCAGCCAGGGCGAGTTGCCCACCACCACGATGTCGCCGACCTCGATCGGGAGGGCTTTGAGTATCTCGGGTCCGATCTGGGTGCCGGCAGCCATATCTTTGCAGTCGACCAGTGCCGCCATGCCGAAGAACCTCTCCACGGGAACCTCGCTCACGTCGTCACCCGGCCGGTTGTGCAACGCCGGGAGGAAGTGGGAAGGGGCCTCCACATGGGTCGAGATGTGGCTCTCCATGGCGATATAGTGCATCAGTTCGCCCGGCGGGAAGACGAACTGCCCGATCTGGTACCAGCGTGCGGGCGCCCCCGGGGGGCCTTGCGCGCCGCCCGGCACGACCTTCTTCGATAGGTCTACAATGCGGCCCCTGGTCAGGATGGCGGCCGCTTCAGCAATGGTGCTCATTTCCGTTCTCCTTTTTGGTTTGGGTTTTGATCACATGATCCTGCATGGGTTCTTTGTCTCTTTCCATGTCCGGTGCAACGTTCAATCGGTTTCGGCGCCGCTCGTGATGATGTCGGGTAGCGTCGGTACAATCGCACCTGTGCCATCGGTTTGTCAATGATTATCGATTTAGGCGTATCTGTATTGAGAAACAAAAAATGGCGGAACTTTAACTCAAAATGTGGTAGATGAAACCTACCAGTCAGGGTCGATGACACCGCTCTTCAAAGAAAGGATAAACCGTGTCGCTATTTACCGTTGATAAAAAAGAATGCCGGCGGGATGGGCTCTGCGTGGCCGAATGCCCGGCAAAAATAATTGAAATCATAGGGAAAGATGGATTTCCCGCTCCTGTTGACGGAGCCGAGGCGCTTTGTATCAACTGCGGTCACTGCGTTTCCATCTGCCCGCATCGGGCGTTGTCCCTAAAAACGGTGTCTCCGAAAGATTGTCTTCCAGTCCGTGAAGAGCTCCTTCTTAGCCCTGAACAATGCGAACACTTTCTGCGTTCCCGAAGATCGATCCGCAGTTATAAGGAGAAACGGGTGTCGCGCGATCTCTTGCAGAAGCTGATCGGCATCGCTCGCTATGCTCCCACGGGTCACAACAGTCAATCCATTCGCTGGCTGGTTATCGAAGACGCGACAGAGGTAAGGCGTCTGGGCGGACTGGTGGCGGACTGGATGCGTTCCCTGCTTGCGGAGAGTGCTGAATATGCCCTTTCTATGCACATGGACCGGGTAATTGACTCCTGGGAGCGAGGGATCGATCGAATCCTGCGGAGCGCGCCCCATCTGATCGTGGCTCACGGGTTATCGACCATGCCCCTTTCTCAGTCATCCTGCCTCATTGCCCTGACTTACCTTGAACTGGCGGCGCCGTCGCTTGGGTTAGGCACCTGCTGGGCCGGTTATTTTACTGCCGCAGCCAATTTCTATCCCCCGCTGCAGGATGCCCTGGCTTTGCCAAAAGGTCACCTGCCTTACGGCGCTGTAATGATCGGTTACCCGATGTACCGCTATCAGCGAATGCCCCCTCGAAACAAACCCGAAATAGGCTGGCGATGAGAACGGTATGAACGTGATCCTGAAGGGGATGCTCTCATTTAAGATAAGGAGGGACACATGCACATACGCACCTTGTTTGTCGCGCTCGTTCTTGGGGTAATGGTAATATTTGCAGCAATCAACTGGAGCTCGTTCATGGCGCCGACGACCCTGTCGCTCCTGTTTGCGACCATACAGGCGCCGTTGGGATTGATCATGCTCGGAGTTACCGCGCTGCTGACGGCGTTGTTCCTTCTGTTGATTGCGTACATGCAGGCATCACTGCTTATGGACACCCGCCGCCATGCGCGCGAGTTACAGGTCCAGCGCACGCTTGCCGAACAGGCCGAAGCTTCCCGTATTGCCGAACTGCGCAGTTATCTGGAGGCGGAGCTGCCGAAACTGACAAAGGAGATCGCCGAGTCGCAAACAGTCGTGGAAACGCGCCTCGATCGGCTTGACAAAGATCTTCAGTCCGTTGTCGAACAGGCCGGAAATACGCTTGCAGCTTACATCGGTGAATTGGAAGATCGCTTGGGACAGGGCAAGGCAGGAACGGATCCCCCTCCTTCAATTTGATCCCCAGCGGCATCATCCAATTCAAGACCCCGCGCTGTCTTGGGCATTTCGCGCCGGATGATCGCTAACCCCGGCCGATGCCGATAGGTGAAGCAGGTTCTTGAAAGGGCAAGGATATCCGCATGAATACGCTGTTCTTCCAATCCATTCAAAAATCCGTGGAGATACTTCTTCCCCTCGGCATCTTTTTGATTACCCTGTCCGCAGGATATGTCCTGAGGAGATATCTCAATGCCCGACTTTCCCGATGGGCGCGAAAGACCGATTCCCCCGCGGGAGATGTGATTCTCTCCGCTGTCAGAGTCCCGTTCCTGGTGATGTGCATCATACTGGGCATCTATGCGGCCCTTGAATTTTCGAAAATTCCCACGGCCTTTATTGCCAGAGCGAACATGGGGCTGTCCGTCCTGTCCGTCTTCGCCGTGGCATTGGTCACCGCGAACATCTTGGCCGGGTTCGCAAGGATACGCGCTGAACGGATCGAATCGGTCCTCCCGGTAACGAGCCTCACCGAGAACATCATCCGGATCATCGTCTACGGGGTGGGGACCTTGATTGTCCTTAACAAACTCGGGATCTCTATCGCTCCTATCCTGGCGACACTCGGTGTGGGCGGGCTGGCCGTCGCCCTTGCCCTCAAGGACACCCTTTCGAACTTCTTCGCCGGATTTCATATTATCGCGACAAAACAGATCCGGGTGGGCGATTATCTGAGGCTCTCGTCCGCAGAAGAGGGATATGTGAATGACATAAGCTGGCGGACGACGAAAATCCGGACCCTGGCGGGTAATCTTGTCTTGGTCCCAAACTCGAAGTTGACCGAGTTGATCGTGACGAATCATACACTGCCGGATAAGGATATGGCGGTCCTGGTCGACCTGGGCGTCCATTATGATAGCGACCTTGCGAAGGTCGAACGGGTGACCTGCGAGGTGGCGGCGGAAGTGATGAGGGAGGTGATGGGAGGCGTTCCCGATTTCGTCCCCTTCATCCGGTACCACACCTTCGGGGCGTCCAGCATCGATTTTTCGGTGATCATGCGAGGAAAGGAGTTTGTGGATCAGTTTCTCATCAAGCACGAGTTCATCAAGCGGATCCACCGGCGTTTTGCGAGGGAGGGGATCGTAATCCCCTATCCGATCAGGGCTCTGAACTATGAGCAGGAAAAGAGTAAGTGAAACCCCTTGCCTGCAAAAGCGGTTTTGCGTGCGGCGTACCTGTTTGACCGTTGATTAATCAACTCTTTTGTGGTGGAAGAGGCAAAAGGGGGTTGTTGAAGTCGAACCCCGGGTAGGCGACGCGCCCGTGGTAGTAGCTGGAAAGGGTTTCCAGAAAACTATAGGTGATACGGTTCATCTCCGACAGTGTGATGCTGCACTCCGAAAATTGCCCATCCTCTGTCGTATCGGAGATTATTTTTTGGATGAGAACGAGAAGTTGTTGCTGCGAACGGTCGTTCAGTGTCCGCGCTGCGGCTTCGATGCCGTCGGCCAGCATGAGGATGGCCGCCGCTTTTGTTTGAGGTTTTGGGCCGGAATAGCGGTATGGATCCTTCTGAATCTCGCCCCCCGACACCGCTGCTTCTTTTTTCGCTTTCTCGTAGAAGAAACGCATCAATTTCGTTCCATGGTGCTGGGGGATCAAATCAACGATGGACGGCGGAAGATACTCCTTTTTCGCTATTCTGATTCCCTCGATCACATGTCCCTTCAAGATATCGACGCTCTGCTGCGTACCGATCTGATCGTGGGGATTGACTTCATGCTGATTCTCGACGAAATATTCCGGTTGCACGGTTTTGCCGATATCGTGATACAGACTCGCAACGCGTAGAAAAAGCGGGTTCAAACCGACAGCCTTGGCAGCCCCCTCACACAGGGTCCCCACCGCAATGCAGTGGTTATAAGTTCCCGGCGTCTTGATCATCATTTCCCGGATGAGCGGGAGATTCAGGTTGCCGAGCTCGGACAGCCGGACCTCTGTCGTCACCATGAAGATGCGCTCAAACAACGGAAGCGTGAAGGCAACAAAAAGGGTGTTGACAAGCCCGGACAGGAACGCCAGGGCAGCCCCGAAACTTCCACTGATCCAATCCGGCGGCGCCTGTCGCGTAGTCTGGAGAATGAGAAAAAGTAACGCTGCGGATAAACCGAGTTTGAATCCGGCCCCTATAAGCCCTATTCGCTGTGTGGCTTTCCTCATGAAGACGATACCCGTCAGATTGGTGATCAGGATGTAGAAAAAGCCATAGGAGTCTGTGCCGAAGGACTGCCCCGCCAGCACGCAGAAGAAAATGATAAAAAGTTGCGCGCATCGTTCACCCGCCAGAATAGTCACAAGCATCGAACCGTAGGCAAACGGCAACAGGTAAAAGAAATAGGTTTTGTCGTTGAAAGGTGAGGCGAGGAAGCTTTGGCTGACGGATTCGCAGACATACCATGAGGCCTTCAGCATCAAGAGGTTTACGGTCAACGTAAGGGTTAAAAACCCCACCAGTCGCAGGTAGCTCCACTGGTTCAAGGAGATGAAGCGAACGAAAAAGACAAAGATCGTTAAAAGGATGCCGATCAGAAAGGCCATCCCGATGGTTTGCATTGTCGATGAACCCGTCGAGGAAATTTTACGGATGGCCTCAATCTGAAACAGGTGGTCCGCCCCGACCTCATCGCCCTGACGAAGAACAACCTTCCCTTTTTTCAGTTTTCGAAGGACATGGTCGACATTCCTTACAGCCTCTTCCTGGCTTGACTTCGTCATCGATTCGTCAAATGTCGCGTTGGGAACGATCATGCCCTCCACGATGCGACGCACATGCGGGCGGTCGGAGGCGGCAAAACGCGAGTTCTGGCCGATCTGCTTGCCGACGTTGTTTCGGACCTGAGCGGGTGCCGAGAGGAGGCCCGCGGGGACGGTTTCCATTTTCCCCGTGACGATGTTCAGCTTGTGGATATTCTCCTTGTCCCTGGCGAAGAGGGTGTCGTCGGAAACGAGGTTTGCCGAAGAAGCATCCTTCAGCAGAAGGATGAGTTGTTCCTCCATGGCCGATGTAAACCCGCCCCTGGTCAGAAAAACAAGCAGATCATCCACGGGCGGTTTTATGTCGAGAGTGTGTATAATCGACCGAAGCTGCTTTTTCACGGCAGTCGGCAGGGTTCGAAACGTATGCCCGGTCCTTCCGGACGTATCTTTTCCCATCGGATTCAGCCCCAACAGGGTCCGCGATTGGTCAAATGCCGTCTTCAGCTTGGCTGCCTGGTCATTGTGCAACGATGGATTGAATCGATAAACCGGCAATGCATGGGCCCTCGCCTCTGCCCGACGGGCCTGTGTAGCCGCTTTATCCTCGATAAGGGCATCCATTGGGATGATGATATCGGCGCGGGCAATATCGCCCGGTTGATATATGGGAGCGCTGAAATGGCTCTGGCGGGTAAGGAATGCACTTAGAAACAGGGAAAGGGAAATCAACAACACCAGCAGCACAACAATCTGCCATCTGTTTAACGGGCTCCCCTTTCCCCGAGGCATTCCCTGGACCGCAACAGGCTGTTGGATACGTTTCGATAGATTCATGTGTCCCTTTTAACAGCAGAAGATTTGATCTTTTCCAAGCGATTTTGCCCTGTGCATATTTTTATCGGTTCTCTTGACCCAGAGCGTCATGCGGATGCCCCGTTCTGTCTATCGATTG
>MICN01000079.1 GCA_001829875.1 Syntrophus sp. GWC2_56_31 | reverse complement strand
CCGCCCAGTAACGCTTCGCCGATCCCTCGCGCGAGAGCTGCCTGCGGAAATCGTCATAATCGATGCCCGCCAAAACCGACGCCTTGGCTATCTTGTATTCGCCATAGAACCGGATGCCGCTCAACTGACCGGCATATCCGTCCCGGTTCTCATAGGTCAAATTGAGGGTAAGATTCTTGATCGGTTTTGCCAGCAAACCTACCTCGTACACATTGGCGTGCGAATCGCCGTCAAAGGTCTCCCGGGCGTATTTGAGGCTCACCCTGTAGTTAGTGGCCAACTGGTACTGCGCCGACAGACTCAGCTCCTTGTACTGGTTCACGGCAAAAACACTGTAAATGGAGGCGGCATCAAACGTCGGATAGCTCTCGTAGTACTCCCCCCGGAGGGTCAAATCCTTCACCGGGGCCACCTTCGCGCCAAAGAGCATCTCATTGTACGACTCAGACATCGTGTCATATTTCAGGCGCCCGTAAAAGTTGAGCGTCCCGAAGGGGGTCGTGGAAAAATCCAGCCCGACGTTCTCGCGCATCAGGTCGGTATCTCCGTACTTCCTCCCGTAGCTCACCTCCACGTGCGTGTTCTTTATCGTATCGAGGTATACGCTCATCCCCGCCAGGGCATCCCCCCCGTTGCCGATCTCGCGCTTCTCATCGAATATCACGTACCGGCCGCCGAAAAGGGTCACCCCCACAGGTCCCAGGTTCTTCACGTCGGCGTGGAAGCCGTCGACGGTCCCGGATATCGCCGCCGCGTTCACATAGGTCCTGCCGGCCCTCAGATCGAGATGCTCCTTGATGGCGTTTCGGTAATCGACGTAGAGGTAATACAGCCGCCCCTCGAGGTCCTGGCTGGTCGACACCTGCTTGGTCGCCCGACCGTAAGCATAAACGTTGATATCCCCCTCCTTGTCGACGTTCGTCACGTTCACCCGCAGATACTGCGCGATATCCTGCAGGCTTTTCTCCTTGTCGGCAGCGATGAGATCCTGGTACCAGAGATACTGGGTCGAGCTGGTCAATTTGACCTCCGCTGCATGAGAGAGCAATGGCACGCATGCAAGAGCCATCAGCATTACCAATAATTTCATCACCCTCATTGCCCGCCTCCTTACTATCGTTATTTATTTATATAATAGCAGTGATACGGGTTATCTAAAAGCAATCGACATGCCATAGCCATTTTTTAAGAAACACCTCATAACTTCAGGCTATTAGACAATGGGCACCCTGTGTGACCATGAGAAAAGCTGGTGAAATCACCAAATCATCTTGGTTATTTCACCAACCATGACAGACTCCTGCAGATATTTTTCGTGTTGCATACGGCACAAATACGCTTAATGACGAGACTTTAACCTGCCGGCCGCCCATGGCATATTAATTGCGGAGTATTCTGAACAGCTAAGATAGATCGGGAATGCGGAAATGCCAGATATGATGGGGGTCTGATCCAAATATGAAAAGGATCCTGATCGTCGATGATGAGTTATTGCTTCTCCAGGGGCTGGGCAAGGCATTGCGGACCGATGCAACCGAGGTCATCACCGTCGAAACAGGCGAAGCAGCCCTTAAAGAAGTGGCATCCTCGGAATTTCAGCTCTGTTTCCTCGACGTTTTCCTCCCGGATATGAACGGAACGGAAGTGCTGAAAAGAATCGCGACCTTATCCCCGAAGACCAAGGTCATCATGATGACCGCGGGGAGCATAAACAACGCCATGAAAGAAGCCATCGAAAAGATCGCCTATATGTTTATCACGAAGCCCTTTGACCTTCTCCAGGTAAAAATGCTTGCCAAAAGAATTACCGAATAACCAATGTGAAGCCCCTGTTATTCCAGCCCGAATTTCTTCAATTGATACCGGAAGGAATCGTAACTGATCTTCAGGAGTTTGGCGGCTTTTGTTTTATTATGCTCGGCCATTTCGAGGGCTTGAAGAATCAGGTCTTTTTCAAATTCATCCAGAGAGAATCCCGCCTCCGGTAAAACGAATTTGTCCTGCCGCCCTCTTTCGTTGCGGCTCTCCGGAGCGGCGACTTCCAGGGGGAGATGCTCCGGCCTAATCACTCTCGTTTCATGGAGCACTACCATTCCCTGAACCGCGTTTTTGAGTTCCCGGACATTGCCCGGCCATTTGTAGGCTGTCATCAACCCTTCGGCTTCCGCCGAAAGTCCCTCGATTGACTTACTGTATTCCTTTGCGAAAGAGGCGAGAAAATGTTTGGTTAAAATCGGGATATCTTCCCTTCTCTCCCTCAGAGGCGGAACGTTCAATGAAAAGGCATTCAACCGGTAATACAGGTCCATGCGGAATTCGCCCCTCTCTACCGCAGCGGACAGATCTCGATTTGTCGTGGCAATGACCGTGACGTCGACGGGGATTTCTTCCTGTCCGCCGATCCGCCTCACCACCCGCTCTTCCAGCACGCGCAGGAGCTTGCTCTGCAGGCTCAGCTTCATCTCGCCCAGCTCATCAAGAAGCAGGGTCCCGCCGGTGGCCACTTCAACGAGCCCCTTCTTGATTTTCCGGGCGTCGGTAAATGCTCCCTTCTCGTAGCCGAAAAGCTCGCTCTCCAGCAGGGTGTCCGGCAGAGCGCTGCAGTTCACGGCGATAAAGGGAACGGAAGAACTGACGGCCGTCCCGTGCATCATCGTATGGATATTGCGCGCGACGATTTCCTTTCCGACGCCGCTTTCCCCGGTGATCAGGATGCTGGAAACATGCGCCTTGGCCATCCTTTCCATTTTTTCCTTCAATTCCGTCTTGGCCTTCGAGACGCCTATGAATTCGTGTTCGAAGAATGAAGCGCTTATCTTTCTGAGGTACTCCAGCTCCTTTTTGAGTTTTATGTTTTGTATGGCATTGCCGATGACGATTTTGACCTCGTCCATGTTGAAGGGCTTGGTCAGATAATCCCAGGCGCCGATCTTCATGGCCTTCACCGCTGTCTCCGCCGTATCGTCGGCGGTGAGCATGATCACCTCGATATCCGCAGAGTCGTTTTTCAATATCTGGAGCGTCTCCATGCCGTTTTGCCCCGGCAGGTTGATATCCAGCAAAACCACATCGGGATGCCAGGCCGCTATTTTTTCGACGAGATCTTTTCTTCCGCTGTCGGTGCCGACGTCGTACCCTTCCCTCTCCAGGGTCCGCGAAAGCATGGAAAGAATCAATTCATCGTCGTCAACCAGATAGATGCGTCCAAGGCTTTTCACGTTGCCTCTCCTTTATCTTGCGGCTTGAGAGGCAAAGTGATCGTGAAAACGACGCCCCCGGAGACCTGATTGGCAACCCTAATGCTGCCGCCATGCTCTTCGATGATTCTTTTGGAAATCGCCAATCCCAACCCGGTCCCTTTCCCCTTGGTGGTAAAGAAGGGCTGAAAAATCTTCTCCATCAAGTCACCCGGTATCCCTGTTCCTGTATCGCGCAGATCGACGGCAACGGCCTCTATCTTCTGATCATACCGTGTTGCGACCGTGATTTTCCCTCCCTCCGATATGGCGTCGACGGAGTTAAGCAGAATGTTGAAGAATACCTGCTGAAGCTGCTGCGGATCGGCAACGATCTCCGGCAGTTGATGGTCCAGCTCCTTTATCACCTGCCTGCGCGCCTCGCCGGATACGAAAGAAGGGTGTTTCTCGATGAAATAGATCGTTTTCTCCAATATTTTATTCACATTCACGCTTACCGGCTCGGCAGCCACCGGTCGGGCATAATTCAGCAGGTTTTTCATGAGCAGCTCGACATGCTTTATCTGGTCGACCACTTTTACAAGAACATCCCTGTCCCTTTCTTCGATATCGAGTTCCGTAAGCAGCACCTCGATCGATACCTTCATGCCGGCAAGAGGGTTTCTGATTTCATGGACGATCCCCGCCGCCATTTCCCCGCAGACCCTAAGTTGCTCGGTCCTTTGCAACTCCTGCATCTGCTTTTTGAGCGAGGCGACCATCTCATTAAAAGAATTGGCCACCTCTCCGAATTCGCCGCGAAGCCCCATGATCCTGTGCTCGAGATCGCCGGCCTTGAGTCTGCGCGTGGCGTCGAGCAGGCTTTTGACGGGCCGGGTGAGACCCCGAACCAGGATAAAGGCCAGGCCTATGGCGAAAAAAGGGCCGATGACAACCAACATGAAAAGGATGTTTTTTCTTTGGTCTATTCTCCTGAGAATTTCTCGCTCCTGATTGTTAAAATTAGCACTTGTCACCGCGATGATCTGCTCGATCTTCCCGATTATCTCATCGCCCATCTCTAGCGCCGCTTTCGCCTTTCGGTTCGAAACGGCCGATCGAGGGGGGGAGGTGAAAACATCGCTCATCAATTCTTGGTATTTTTCTATCTGCCCTTGCAACCGGGCAATTTTCTCCCCCGACGAAGAAGACCGGTGACAGACGAGGCATTTGTTCATGGTTTCCATCAGACGATTGTCACCCGGCAATGACTCGGCCATCGGATTCGTGCCCCTGAGGATGATGTCGTTCTGATTTTTCTCGATGCTCAGCAGAAGGTCTTTTCTGATGGCGGTTGTGCGGTGCAGTTGAGCAAGCCGATGCAGATCATAGATGGTCGTTTCCGTAGTCGTAATGATGTAGAGGCCGCCAAAGAAAAACATCAGGGCAAAAATAGCGAGCCCTAAAACTATTTGTTTTTTCATCGTTCGATCGACCGCCTGATATCGAGAAGCAGCCCAAAAACCCGCTGCAAGCCATATTCCCGCGCGACAGGGCCTCTCCTTCGGCCATACGGGGTAGCGGAGTATATGAACATGGCCATGGCGTGTCAAGAGAATTAAGCTGTCGAGGGTGAAAAAAGTTCTTGACAATATTCGATTAATACATAGATAGAGTAAGTTTACTTTGACCAACGGAAATCGTCACCGTTCTCGCAGAAACGGGGAAATCGTTTAGCGGTAAGTAATATGTGGTTGGGATGATCAGGAGGTCTTCGTGCCAGAGAATGAAAAAGTGAAGGCAAGGCGGGTTGATTTTATCGATAGGATATGGGGATTTTTTACCTCCCTTCGGCTGGTCATTATTCTCCTGCTGGTCCTCTCCTTGTTATCCGTGGTCGGCACCGTCATCGAGCAGAACAAGCCGCTCCAGGAATATTACCGATTCTTCCGACCCGAGACCGTCGAGCTGTTTCTCAAGCTGGGTCTTCTGGATATGTATCACAGCTGGTGGTTCACTTCCTGCCTTGCACTGCTGGCGCTGAATGTCATCGCTTGTACGATGGAACGCTATCCCTCCATCATGAAGGGACTCAAGACAGCAAACGTCGTTCTCGATGAGAAACTTGAGGCAGGATTGAAAGACCCGGCCAAAATAAAATATCATCTTCCCGCGGAAACGGTGGAAAAGCGGGTAACGGAGTTGGTGAAAAAGATCTTTCCCGCCGGACCCATCGTGACCGAGACCCAAGATGCACGGCATTTCTTTTACGAAAAGGGGAGATATACGCGGCTTTCCTTCTTGCTCACGCATCTGAGCATTCTGATCATTTTTATTGGCGCCATCGGTGGATCGATTTTCGGATTCAAGGGATATGTGAACATCAATGAAGGCTCGACAATCTCAACCATCCAGACCCGGAAAGGAGAAAACAAGGCTCTTAATTTCGGTGTGCGGTGCAATTCCTTTAACGCCGACTATTATGAAACCGGCGCTCCGAAAGATTACCGGAGTGATCTTTCCGTCATCCGGGACGGGAAGGAAGTGCTCAGACAAACGATCCGCGTCAACGATCCGTTGAGTTACGAAGGGATCACCTTCTACCAGTCGAGTTTCGGTGCGCTTCCCGACAATGTGACTCTAGAAATCCGGGGTAAGAACGACGCCTCGCATGGCACTGTCGTTGCCCCTGTCGGGAAGCAGGTGGATATTCCCGGCAGCGGGATCCGGATCGAGGTGGCCGATTACCGGGAGCATTTCCATTTCCCCGATGGTTCCGAGGCGGGCACGGCTATCGGAGTAAATATTTTCAGGCCCGGCGCCGAGCCCGAAGGGGTGTGGATCTACGAGGCATATCCCGAAAAGAACAACCATTGGGGGTATTCTTTCAAGGTAAAAGGCGTCAAATTACAAAAATATACGGGATTGCAGGTCAACAAGGACCCTGGTGTCTGGTTGGTATGGACCGGTTGCATCATGCTGGTGGTGGGCATCATGCTGGCCTTTTTCACGTCGCACAAGAAGTTATGGATACGGATCGGTAAGGACAGGAAAGGTCGGGTGGAACTCACCGCCGGCGGAATGGCAAATAAAAATAAATATGCCTTTTCTTCTGAAGTCGCAAGGCTCTTTGATAGTTTTCGGGAGGTTTCTTAAATGACAAACTCATTGCTGTTCGGGATTTCAATATTTGTGTATTTCTTTTCCATGGTGCTCTACGTGTCCTATCTCGCCTTCCGGTCGGATGCCTTGGGGAAGGTCGCTACGCTCACACTGCTTTCGGGAGTCCTTGTCGAGACCGCGGCGATATTCCTGCGCTGGTACGAATCCTATCAGATGGGGATCGGCCGGGCGCCTCTGACCAATCTCTACGAGTCGCTCGTCTTTTTCGCCTTGACAATCGCGGTCTTTTATCTGCTCATGGAATGGAAATTCAAGATCAAAACGGTGGGGGCGTTTGTGACCCCCTTTCCCTTTATCGTCATGGCCTATGCCTCGCTGAATCCCAATGAAATTCAGCCCCTGGTTCCGGCCCTGAAGAGCAACTGGCTCATTGCCCACGTGGTGACGTGCTTTGTGGGATATGCGGCCTTTGCCGTCTCTTTCGGCGTCAGCATTCTGTATCTTTTTAAGATGAACGCCGAGAACAAATCGGGGAAAAAGGGGGGCGTGCTTCTGGAGTACCTGCCTTCTTCGGAACTGCTCGATGAAATCGGCTATAAGACCATCGCCATCGGCTTCCCCCTTCTGACCATCGGCATCATCACCGGCGCCTTCTGGGCGAATGTGGCCTGGGGAACTTACTGGAGCTGGGATCCCAAAGAGACATGGTCCCTGATCGTCTGGCTCATCTATGCCGCCTACCTGCATGCCAGGATCACCAGGGGTTGGAGGGGAAAAAAGGCGGCACTTCTGTCGATCCTCGGTTTCGCTGCCACGCTTTTCTGTTACCTCGGCGTCAACCTGATCCTTTCCGGGCTGCACAGCTACGGCGGCGCGTCATAACTTTATGTCGACCGGATCTCCTGGCGCATGAAGACCATGTAGCAGATCCCGAAACAGACGAAGGTGATGGCAATCAGCGATATCAGAAAGGGCGCAACGATCACCACGCTTTGCCCTAGCGGGAGCGGA
>MICN01000078.1 GCA_001829875.1 Syntrophus sp. GWC2_56_31 | reverse complement strand
TTGAACAACCTGCGGCGCAAGGATTCCATCTGAACCTTGTTTTCCGTCAAGGCGTACCTTTTGGTAAAACGCTTGTCCCCCTTATCCTGAACTTCGCTTTCTGTAATGATATTCATGTCTTTCAGGTAGCGCACGGCGCTTTGATAATTGGACTGGGACAGGGCCTCCGCCCGTCGGATCTCCCCTTTCTTGTACATCCTTGCCCCAAGATCCCGGATGTTTTTCAGCCAATCCTTTTCCGCCTTGAGCCCTTTTCTGAGATAGTACGCTCCCCGGATAACCACCCAGTATGATTCCAAGTAGTTGTGGATCAGACCCGCAAAGGGAAGCAGGCTGGTCCTCCCCCTGCCCTTGACCTCGATCCAGGTCTTCTCGTTCTTGTCGAAACCTGCGATCATCCCCCGGTCGCGGAGATAGGAAAGCACTTCTCCAACCTCATCCGGATCGCTTTTCTGATCGTCATAAATGAATTCATGCCGGAAGAGGCGCTTGAAAAAAGAGTAGTCGTCGTTGATGCGATTAATGGGGATCATGTCCTCGGGACTCGTCAGGATAGAGGCCGCCACGAAGCTCACGGGAAGGAAGAAATGGAGGATGGTGTTCTTGTAGTACTCGAGATTCATCCGTTTGTCATCCTCGAGAGAATAGACGATCTCCTCGATCTCCTCTTCCTCTTCTTCCGTCCCCATGCGGGAGATCAGCCCCGACTGATTGAAGAGGTGCAGCGCCTCGGCGACCGCTTTCTCGCGGTCGGCGAAGGTCATGGCGAAAGAGACCTTGCGGAAGGCGAGATATTCATAAAACAGCGCCAAGACCTCCTTGAGCTCTCCCAGAGAGATCCCCCGGCGGTCATAACAGAGAAGCCCCACGGCCGTCAGCGCAAAAGGGGTCACCACCGATACCTTGTTGATCGCCTTGACGATCGTATAACCGATCCGGCGGTAGAGGCTCTGCCTCTCATCGATCGTCATCTCCTCCAGAGGTTTTCCCTGGGCCGCGAGATAGGATTTCAGCAGGATCGGGTCTCCCACATTCATGTAGACGCGACCGTACCGTTTCCGGAGCAGTTTTCCGCTCTTGATCATCTGGGTCGCTTTTTCCTTCTCCTTCTCGGCGCCGCCAAGCTCCTGGAGATAGGCCTTCTCCTCGATCACCCGGTCATAGCCGATATAGACGGGGATCGCCGCCAGATCCTCACAGGCCTTTTCCCGATAGGCATCGATGATCATGGAGAGTATCCCATATTTGGGCATCACCATCTTCCCCGTCCTGCTGCGGCCTCCCTCGATGAAGAATTCCAGCGGCAGTCCCTCTTTAAGAAGGACCTTTACGTATTTGGCAAATACTTCGGCATAGAGTTCGTTTCCCTTGAAACTTCGGCGCAGAAAGAATGCCCCCGATTTCCGGAAGATGTATCCCATCGGGAAGAAGGAGAGGTTTGTGCCGGCTGCAACGAAAGGCATCTGGATATTGTGCTTATAGAAAATGTGGGAAAGAAGGAGATAATCGATATGGCTCCGGTGGCAGGGGATGATGACAAAGGGCATCTTCTTTGAGACATTTCTGATCTTCGCGATGCCTTCAATGTCGACGACTACTCCGTCGTATATGTTGATCCAAAGCCAATCGAGAATCCTGTCCCAGATCTCGACGAAGATTTCACTGTAGTCGGAAGCGATCTCATCCAGATATTTTCTCGCCTCTTTGCGGACGGCATTCATATCACGCTTTGCCTTTTTCGCTTTCGCCGCCGCCTCCTCCATGAAGGCTACAAGCCCGCGGTCCCGAAGGACCATCCCGATGATCTCTTCCCTGGATTTCAGAAACGGCCCTACGATGGTCGCCTTCTCCTCATCGATCCGGGCGATCAGCTCCCCCCGGAGCTGCGGGATGAGCGCTTCGCGGGAGTGACCCTCGTCCGTCTTGATAAACTCGGTCAGGTCGACCGGCTCGGCGGAGATGACGGAGGCTTTGTTGGAATACCGAAGGAAAGTAATGACCCGCAGCACGGGGTCGGTCGTATCGCTCTGGCCGAACAGGATGTTGATCAGGCTTTCCTCTTCCTTCTCTCTTCTGCGCCCGTAAGTGATCAGCTCGGGACAGAGATAAATCGGCCTATCGAGTGTCGTCTGCGCTTCCATCAATTGGGAGAGGGTCTCCTCCACAAAAGGGTTTTCAAAGAGTTCCGATTCCCCGAGATGTATGATCACGCTCTTCCCCTCCCCCACGAGCGCTTTCAGATGACCCGTCGTTTCGGTCTCAACGGAGGGTTTCTTGAAGATCCGAAGTGAAAGATGGGATATGACCACCTTAAGTGCGATGGAAAACGGCTGCCAGGTGATCATGTTGATGCCGTGACAGTATACCGGTTGAGGGATCCCTTTCCTGGCACAGAGTTCGCGGAGGATCAGGCTGTTGAGCTGGCTTTTGTTTTTCAGGACATAGACGACCACTCCCTTGGACGAGAGCGACTTCAGTCTTTCCGCCGTCTCATCGGAGATCCTGACTTTGGAGAGCACCTTCCGGACCAGCCAGTAGAGGGGAAAATTGTCCTCCTTGTAGAGACTCCCCGCGTAGTAGAAGCCGATCTCCGTGGTCCATGATCGAATAGTCGCCAGGATGGACATGCTCTTTCAACCCTTCTATGTTTTCACTGACCGTTCACCTGAAATTCCTCCGGGAAGCGTTTTCGCATGACCGCATCGACAAGGGCCCGGATCTCCGTGCTGGAGGAAAGGGTCATCACCTTTTTCAAAAGGGCTTTCGACTCCTTCAGAGTGGACCCCCGGATGATCTTCTTCACACGGGGAATGGCCAGAGGATTCATGCTCAGTTCATCCAGTTCCAACCCCAACAGGATCATGGTATAGATCGGTTCTCCCGCCATCTCTCCGCACATCGCCACCCGGATCCCCGCCCTGTGACCGACGTCCACGACCGCTTTGATCAGGCGCAGGACCGCGGGATGGAGGGGTTCGTACAGATAGGTCACCTGTTCATTGATCCGGTCGATCGCCAGGACATACTGGATCAGGTCATTGGTCCCGATACTGAAGAAATCGACTTCTTTGGCCAGTTCCTCCGCAACGATCACCGCCGAGGGGACCTCGATCATGACCCCTATTTCGATATCCTTCCCCACCGGTTCCCCTTTTGCCAGAAGCGCCTCTTTCACCTCGGCCAGGATCGCCTTGGCCGCGCGAATCTCCTCGATGCCCGAAATCATCGGAAACATGATCCGGAGCTTCCCTTTGACACTTGCCCGGAGTATCGCACGGAGTTGGACCCTGAAGAGCTCCACCTCCTTCAGGCAGAACCGTATCGCCCGCAGTCCCAACTGCGGATTCAACTCACGGGAGGTCTTTTTATCCAGGTAGAACTTGTCGCCACCCAGATCAAAGGTACGGATGGTCGACCAGGAAAGCCCCTTGACGCCGACCACAGAACGGTAACTGGCAAGGTGATCCTCCTCGCTGGGCAGTTCCTCCCTTGTGATGTAAATGAACTCCGTCCGGTAAAGCCCGATCCCGTCCGCCCCGTGGGCAATCGCGGAGGGGATCTCTTCGACGAATTCGATGTTGCCGCCGATCTCCACCCTGTGGCGGTCTTTTGTCACCGCCGGCAGATGAGCGTAGTCTAATAGATTGTCCTGGGCGGCCTTATACAGTCTCTTCTTGTCTTCGTAACGTCTGCGGACTTCGGGATCGGGGTGGACGATGACGACACCGGCCGAACCGTCGATGATGATATCATCGTTCGTCCGGACATCGCGGGTGACGCTCACCAGGCCCACCACGGCGGGGATTTCGAGCGACCGGGCCACAATCGCCGTGTGGGAGGTCTTTCCCCCGATGTCCGTGGCGAACCCGAGCACACTGTCGAGCTTCAGCTGGGCCGTATCGGCGGGCGACAGGTCTGCGGCAATAATGACGACCCTTTCTCCGATGTCGAGAACCGCCCGTTTTTTCCCCGCGAGATTCGCAAGGATCCGCTGTCCGGCATACTGGATATCGCTGATGCGCCCCCGGAGATAGTCGTCCTCCATCCGATCGAAGATCTCGCGATATTTGTCGACGGTCATCCGGACGGCCCATTCGGCGTTGACTTTCATCTTCCGGATATTCTGGATGGTCTGGTCTACAAATTTCCGATCTTTCATGATCAGGATATGGACGTCGATGATGTAGAGCGGATCCATGCCGCCGCCGAGATCGCCGAGCCGGCTTTTCAGTTCGAGGAGCTGCTTCTCCGATTCCCGCAGCGCCTTTCGGAAACGCTGGATCTCTTCGTTGACCAGGCCCGGATCGCTCAGCTTGTAAAAGGGAATCTGAGCATCCAGCCGATCAAAAAGATAGGCCTTGCCGATGACGACACCCGGGGAGACGCCGATTCCCTTAATAACGAAAGTTTTTTTCAGCTCTTTGTCGCTCATGAAATCCTCTATCACTATCGATCAAACAACGGCCACGTTGCCCGCGCCTTCACGTCTCTCCGAATTTCTCCGCAATCAACGATGCAAGGGCCGCCATCGCTTCTTGGGCATCGACACCCTCCGTGCAAATCGTCAACCGACTCCCCTGAGGGCAGTAAAGCGCGAGAATACTGAGGATGCTCCGCCCGTTGACCTCAACCCCATCTTTCTCTAAAGAGACCTCCGCCTTGAAGCGATTTGCCGTTTCGACCAGCTTGGCGGCCACCCGTGCATGGATCCCCAGCCGGTTGGTGATCTCGAATGATCTTATTATAACCATATCATGCGCCTATCAATGGCGCTGCGTAACATGAACGGCCCATGAAGTCAATCTATTGAAGATCTCCGCAGCAAGCTTCTGAGATCTTCAATTTTTTTTAAATTTTCTCTTGACAATCTCTTTGTATTTTGATAGCAAGTCTCGCCCTTGAGGAAAGGGAATTGCCGACTCGACTTGGCCATGACTGTGGCTTGGAAGCGGGTCGGTTTTTTTCAATATTTAAATTGGGATATTAAAAAAACACAGGAGAGAAACATGATTTGTCAAACAATTAAAGCCGGCATCGATTGCGGCTTCATGGCAAAAAAGGGTTGCGGATTCAACGGGGGCCACTGTCTGACGATTATCGACAAGTGCGACGGATGCGGCAAGGTCATCGTCTGCCCGACGGGAAATTACTGCCGGATATATCCGGACCCGGCCGGGAAATGGCGGACAGGGAAATGTCCGACAGCTACCCACATCAAGGCCGAGGTCAAGGAAGAGTCTCAAAAAGTCAATCCGCTCAAAGCCTCAAAACGGGCAAACAAGAAGTAGTCTGGAAAGGGTTAAGCGACGATTTCTCTGATCTGCCTCAGACCTTTCTCTATTTCCGCAAGAAGCGCATCCTGCCCTTCCCCCCCGGTAGAAGGAGGGGTGGGAGGTTCCTCGCTCCGCATTTTCCGAAGCTGTTTTCTGGCGCCGTTGATCGTGAAGTTCTCCTCATAGAGGAGCTTTCGGATCAACATCAGTTCCTCCACATCCTTTCGCCGGTAGAGTCGCTGATCGGATCGGGTGCGGATCGGTCGGACTGTCTTGAATTCGGATTCCCAGTAGCGGACAACATAAGGCTGAACCTTCAACAGCCTCCCGACTTCACCGATCCGGAAATAAGACTTATCGGGAATCGATTCATCCATAATCAAATCCGATCATCACGGGGAAATTTGGGACAGCTCCAGGGAAATCTGGGACAACTCGCTATTTTTTCATGGAAAATAGGGAGTTGTCCCCATTTTCCACGTCCCTAATTTCCCCTACTTCCGAATTCGCTTCGATGCAGATCAGTCGTTCAAGGCCTTGCGAAGGACCTGGCTGGACTTGAAAGTCAATACCCTTCGGGCCGAGATGGCGATCTCCTGGCCGGTTTGGGGATTTCTCCCCCGGCGGGATTTCTTTTCCTTGACGATAAAATTACCGAATCCGGAAATCTTGATCTTCTCGCCACTGGTCAGGCTGTCTTTGATGATATCGAAGACCGACTCGACGATCCTCGCCGAATCCTTCTTCGAAAAACCCAACTTCTCGTACACATCCTGAATGATATCAATCTTTGTCATGTCCTGCCTCCTCCTGTTTTTTTACTGATTGGTCTGCCCTTATCGAATTGCCGCCCCTGTCACACGGACAATTGCCTGAACAATCCTCCCATGGACCTCGGTTACCTCGTCATCGGTCAATGTCCGATCCGCGCTGCGATACGAAAACCGCAATCCCAGGCTTTTCATCCCCGCAGGGAGATTTGTGCCTTCATATATATCAAAAATTTGAACTTTTTCAAGTAATTCTTCATGGGATTCTTCCGCCGGCAAGAGCACCTCGCACGCCTCGAGTTCGCGACGGATGAGAAAGGCCACATCCCGCGAACTCGACGGGAACCGGGGGATACTGCGGAATGACGTCTTTGCCGAATACAGGGCCGCCAGGCGATCCATATCCAGTTCGCACACGACAATCGGACCCGTCAAATCCATGCGCGCCAAAACAGCCGGATGTACCTCCCCCAGAAAGCCGATCCTTGCCTCCCCACTGAACACCCCGCACGATTTTCCCGGGTGCAAAAAGGGTTCATGAATGCCGGACCGAAATGAGCATACGGGAATCCCGAGGTCATCCAGTATATTTTCAACGCACCCTTTCAGATCATAGAAATCTGCCCGCAGATCCCTAGAATGCCACCGGTCTTCGTATCTGAGCCCCGTGATGAGACATGCCATGCGGTTCGCTTCCTGCGGCAGTTCTCCTTCCCCACACCTTATGAAAGTCCTGCCTAGCTCGAAGAGCTTGAGATCGAAACCGCCGCAGTCGGCGTTTTTCTTAGCGTTGAGCAGGAGAGAGTAGACCATGGTGGTCCGCAGGACCGCCTGTTCTTCGGTCAGGGGATTTCGGATCCTGACATGGCAACGCCGCTGATCCGCTTCTCCGATATCGAGCCGATCGACGGCCTCGGGAGAGATGAAGCTGTAGTTGATCGCCTCCGTATAACCCGCGCCGGTCATGATTTCCCGGAGGCGCTCTTCGACCGCCCCCTTCTCCTGACGGACTCCTGCGATCACCGACGCCGCAGGAATGGTCGCCGGCACCCGGTCGTATCCATACAACCGGGCGATCTCCTCGATAAGATCGATTTCCCGGACGATATCGATACGGCAGGTCGGGGGAGTGACCGCGAAACGCCCTTCGCCATCGGGTTCTACCACCATCTCCAACCTTTTCAAGATGTGAGCCATCTCGCTCTCGGGAACAACGGTGCCGAGAATATCGTTCACCCGCCGTACCCGGAGAGGAATCCGCCTGGCCGTCTCGACCTTCCTTGGATAGCGATCGATCACCCCTTTGCAGATAGTCCCCCCCGATACCTCGCCAATGAGGCGGGCTGCCCGATCGAGCGCCCGGATCACCCCCTCCGGATCGATGCCCCGCTCGAACCGGAAAGCGGCATCGGTCCCCATGGCAAGCTCCCGCGAGGTTCTGCGGATCGAAAAGGGATTGAAATAGGCGCTCTCGAGCAGGACCGTCTCCGTATCCGGCTGGATCTCAGAATTGAGGCCGCCCATAATCCCGCCGATCGCCACCGGCTTGACACCGTCACAGATCAAAAGCGTATCGGCGCTCAGGACCCGCTCCTTCCCATCGAGGGAAATAAACGACTCACCCTCCCGGGATCTTCGGACCACAATACGCCCCTCTTCGAGAAAACGGTAATCGAACGCGTGCAGGGGCTGGCCCAGTTCCATCATCACAAAATTGGTCACATCCACGATATTGTTGATGGGACGGAGTCCGACCGCCTCCAGCCTCTGTCTGATCCATAAAGGGGAAGGTCCGATCCGGGCGCCCTTGATGATCCTTGCCGTATATCGGGGACAGAGATCCGGATCGTCGATGGTCACGGAGGTGATCTTTTCGATATCCTCATCATTTTCGACGACATCGGTGACGGGAACACGCAGTTTTCCTCCCGCAATGGCTGCCCATTCGCGGGCCACCCCGACAATGGATAGGCAATCGGCCCGGTTGGGGGTCACACCGATATCGAGCACGGCATCCCCCAGGTCGAGTACATCTCCCAGTTCTCCGCCCAACGAAAGATCGGGAGGAAGGATCATGATTCCCGAAGCGTCGGAGCCGATCCCCAGTTCCTCCTCGGAACATAGCATCCCTTCGGAAGCCTCGCCCCGGATGCGCGAACTCCTTATGACCAAATCACCGGGGAGGGTCGCCCCGACGAGAGCCAGTGGTACGGTGTCGCCGACGCGGATGTTCCCGGCGCCGCAGACGATCGGATAGGTCGTCTCGCCTGTCGTGACTTCGCAGAGGGATAGGTGATCGGCATCGGGATGGGGTTTGAGGGAAAGGATCCTGGCCACACGGACACCGCTGAAGGCAGGACCCGTTTCACTGAGCGCGTCCACCTCCAGACCGGCCATGGTCAGCCGCTCGGCCAGTTCCGCCGGCGTTACATCCACATCCACATAATCGCGCAGCCATTTCAGAGAGACTAACATAAAGGTTTTTCCGATTTTACGAGGTCCTTAAAACTGTTCAAGGAACCTCATATCGTTTTCGAAAAAGAGACGGATATCCGAGATCCCAAACTTCAGCATCGCGATCCTCTCGAGACCGAGACCGAAGGCAAAACCGGTAAATTCTTCCGGATCGTAACCGACGTTCTTGAACACCTCGGGATCGACCATCCCGGACCCCAGGATTTCCACCCAGCCGCTCGAGCCGCAGACCCGGCAACCCCGGCCGCCGCACATGACGCACCGGATATCGACCTCTGCGCTCGGCTCGGTGAAGGGAAAGAAACTGGGGCGGAATCTCAGCGCCGTCTCCTCGCCGAACACCTGCTTGAGGAACATCGTCAGGACCCCCTTCAGATCGCCGAACGTGACGCCCCTGTCCACAAGAAGGCCCTCTATCTGATGAAACATGGGGGTGTGCGAGATGTCCGAATCCCGGCGGTAGACGCGACCCGGGGAGAGTATCCTCACGGGAGGCTTCGTCTTTTCCATGATCCGGACCTGGACCGGGGAGGTATGGGTGCGCAGGACGATGTTCTCTTCTATGTAGAAAGTGTCCTGCATGTCCCGCGCCGGGTGGTTCTTGGGGATGTTCAGGGCCTCGAAATTATAGTAATCCAGCTCGACTTCCGGCCCTTCCACAACCGAAAAGCCAAGGCCCGCGAAGATCCGGCAGATCTCCTCCCGCACCTGTGTCACCGGATGGAGTGTGCCGCGACGAATCCCTCTGCCGGGAAGCGTGACATCGATCCTTTCGCGCAGAAGGGCTTCTTCTCTTTTTTTCAACGCCATCCCGGCAAGAAGACGATCGATCCGGGCGGAAAGATCCTCCTTGATCTCATTGCAGCGCTTGCCGAATTCGGGTCTCTCCGCCGGGTTCACATTGCCGATATTGCGGAGCAACCCCGTGAGCAGCCCCTTCCTGCCCAGATAGCGGGTGCGGACGGTCTGAAGCTCCTCTTCCGTTCCGGCTTTCCGGAGCTCGGCTTCCGCCGCTTCCCGAAGCGCCGTCAGCTCTCCCGTCATGCCGTCCGGTCACCCTTTGCGATGGTCACAATCTCGGAAAAACCACGGGGATCGTGAATGGCAAGCTCCGAGAGAACCCGCCGGTCGATCTCAACACCCGCCTTGTGCATACCGTCGATCAGGCGGCTGTACGAGATATCGTTCAGGCGCGCGGCGGCGCTGATACGGGTAATCCACAGTTTTCGAAAATCCCTTTTTCTGACTTTCCTGTCCCGGTAGGCGTAAGCCATCGCGTGGTCCACCGCCTCCGTAGCGGTCCTGAGCAATTTGCTCCTGGAAAGGAAAAAACCCTTTGCCGCCTTAAGGATCTTTCTTCGCTTCTTATGAGCCGTCACGCTTCTCTTTACCCTCGGCATTGTTCTTCTCTCCTCATCTCGTTGTTTTCATGCAGTTCATAAATACTCGTCTGATTACAGATACGGTATCAGTTTCCTGATCGCCTTTTCATTCGTCTGATCGAGAATGACCGATTTCCTCAGATGTCTTTTCCGTTTGGTCGTCTTTGGCGTCAGGATATGACTGGTGTTGGCTCTGCTTCTCCTGATTTTACCGGTTCCCGTTACGGAAAACCGCTTCGCCGCACCCCGGTGTGTTTTAATCTTTGGCATTCCATCTCCTTGGTAACATTTATTTCTTTGGTGAAATGATCATGATCATGTTTCGCCCTTCCAGTTTCGGATGCTGATCGATCACACATCCATCGGCAAGGGTATTTTTGAGGTCCTCCATGATTTTCCTGCCGATGTCGGTATAGGCGATCTCACGCCCCCTGAACATCATCGAGATCTTTACCTTGTTGCGCGCTTCGAGAAACTTTCTGATATGCTTGAGCTTGACCTCCAGGTCATGTTCCTCTGTTTTGGGCCTGATACGGATCTCCTTGACCTGAATCACCGTCTGACTCTTCTTGGAGACCTGAACCTTCTTGCTCTGCTGGTATCTGAATTTTCCATAATCCATGATCCTGCAGACCGGCGGCGCCGCCGTGGGCGATACTTCCACCAGATCCAGCCCCGCCTTGGCCGCCTCAGCAAGGGCCTCCGCGAGAGTAATGACCCCCAACTGCTCTCCGTCCATGCTGATCACTCGAACCGACGCAGCCCTGATCTCACGATTGATCCTTAAATCCTTAGCTATAGGTCACCTCCAGACGTTATACAATCATTTGAAATTCGCACACTGCCGGCGGACGAGGGCAACAAACGCGTCCACCCCGATGGAACCGAGATTCTGCCCATCCCGCTGCCGGGGAGAAACCTGACCGGATGCCGCCTCCCGATCACCGATCACCAGCATGTAGGGCGTTTTCTGCATCTGTGCCTCGCGGATCTTGTAGCCCAGTTTTTCATTTCGGAAATCGCCTTCCGCACGGATACCCTCGGCGAGCAGCCGCATCCGGACCTCTTCTCCAAACGGGATATGCTTCTCGGTCACAGTCACCAAGACAGCCTGCACGGGCGACAGCCAAAGCGGAAAGGCCCCCGCATGGTGTTCGATGAGCACCCCCATGAACCGCTCGATGGCGCCCAGGATCACCCTGTGGAGCATCACCGGACGGTGTTTCTCCCCGTCTTCTCCGATGTAACTCAGGTCGAAACGCTCCGGCAGGGTAAAATCGCATTGGATCGTCGCACACTGCCACTTCCGCTTCAGGGCGTCCTTGAGTTTGAAGTCGATCTTCGGTCCGTAAAAGGCGCCGTCGCCTGCATTGACTTCGTAAGTCATGCCGCTGTCCTTGAGCGCTCCTTCCAGGGCGGTGGTGGCCAGTTCCCAGTCCGCATCGGAACCGATGGAATTCTCAGGACGGGTGGAGAGCTCCACCTCATAGGTAAATCCGAAGATGCCCATCGCGTAACCGACGAAATCGGCGATCGCCCGGATTTCGCTGTTGAGCTGCTCCGGCGTGCAGAGAATGTGGGCATCATCCTGCGTAAACTGGCGCACGCGCATGAGACCGTGCAGCACGCCCGCTTTTTCATGACGGTGCACCGTTCCCAGTTCGAAATAACGCAGCGGCAGGTCGCGATAGGAGCGGAGCTTGGATTTGTAAATCAGCATGTGGGAGAGGCAGTTCATCGGCTTGATCCCGTACATCTGCTCATCCACCTCGGTGAAGTACATATTTTCGCGGTAATGATCGAAGTGACCCGACCGCTTCCACAGATCGACCTTGAGGATCTGCGGGCCGATGACCAGGTCGTAACCCCGCTTGAGGTGTTCCTTTTTCTCCCAGTCTTCGATGATCGTCCTGAGCAGCGCCCCCTTGGGGTGGAAGATGACGAGCCCGGGACCCGCGTCTTCGCTGAGCTGGAAAAGATCCAGTTCCCTGCCGAGGCGGCGGTGGTCGCGTTTTTTCGCCTCCTCGAGGAGTTGCAGATATTCATCGAGCGCATCCTGCGTTGCAAAGCCGGTCCCGTAGATGCGCTGAAGCATCTTGTTGCGTTCGTCGCCCCGCCAGTAAGCGCCGGCCACATTGAGGAGTTTGAAAGCCCGGATCATCCCGGTCGACGGGCAATGCGGCCCGCGGCAGAGGTCGACGTAGCCGTTCTGGGTGTAAAGGCTGACTGTTTTTACCCCTTCCGGCAGGTCGTTGAGCAGTTCGACTTTATAGTTTTCCCCCTTGCCCCGGAAGATCTCAACGGCCTCTTTACGACTCACCTCGCGGCGTTCAAAAGGATAATCCGCCTTGGCGATCTCTCGCATCCGGGATTCGATCCCTTCGAGATCCTGGGGTGTGAAGCTCTCGGCATATTCAAAATCGTAATAGAAGCCGTCTTCGATGGAAGGGCCGATGCTCACCTGAACACCCGGAAAAGAGTCCTGGACCGCCTGGGCCATCACATGGGCCATGCTGTGGCGGAGGATCGAGAGTCCCTCCGGCGACGCTGCCGAAATCGGCTCGATAGTGGCGTCGCCTGTTAGAAAGAGACCGAGATCGACCGGCGCCCCGTTTACCTTCGCTGCCACCGTCGATAAGAGCTCCGCCTCGTTCCAGCCGGCAAGGACCTCTTTCACCGTCAGCCCGGACGCATACAAAGCTCGATGTCCGTCCGGTAGGGTTATGTTGACCTGCTCCGCCATTTCCCGATTCCTATGAAGAAAGGGCATCAGCACTATGTGATGACGCCCTCATCAATACCTGCCTCCCGTTATGGAAACAATACACACTGCCCCTTATCTTTTATCGTCAAGGAAGAGCTATCTTTCTAATGGTAGGCACGCAGGGATTTGAACCCTGGACATCCACCGCGTCAGGATGGCGCTCTCCCACTGAGCTACGTGCCTACAGAAAATCCTCTCCCCGGAAAGGGAATGTTCTCTAACAAGAAAATACAGTGATGTCAAGGCAAATATCACTTTTTTGTGTCCTGATTGATGAGTTTCTGGCCCCTCATTATGTAATCCAGGCCCGAAACGATGGTAAAAGAAGCGGTTAACCAGAACAGACCCATCAGCCAGATTTTATGGATATAGCCGGGAAAACAGCGGTCGGAAAGAACCAACAGGACCGCGGCCAACTGCATGGCTGTCGTGATCTTACTGACAGCGGTCGGACGAATTTTTACCTCGATCGACATCATGGTGAGCACCAAAATGCCTATCAGAATGATGATGTCCCGGCTGATGACGATGACTGTGAGCCATCCCGGAATGACGCGCAGGACCGAAAGTGTGACGAATGAGCTGGCCAGAAGCGCCTTGTCGGCTATCGGATCCAGATAGGCGCCGAGTACGGTCTGCTGCCCGAGCGTTCTGGCTAGAAATCCATCGAGGGCATCGGAAAGGGCTGCCGCGACAAAGGTGATCATCGCCTTCCCGAATGAACCCTGGATAAGAAAGATGACGACGACTGGAACCATAATGATTCGCAGCAGCGTCAGAAGATTCGGTATGTTCATTCTTTAGTTCCCGCTGGTGTCCGGGCTATCCGGCAGGGTGTCCAATGCCTTATTTACGCAATCTCCAATCGCCTGCTCATAGACCATTGAAGATTTTAACTCTATATTGTGGCTTGAAAATCCATAGTTACGGTATACCTCCCGGTGCCGAACACGCCAAAGGATCTCTCCGGTTTTCGTACTCCTCAGTTCAAATTCGGCCTCCGCAACCGTCGATGCATAGAGGACGCCGCTGCCCCTCTGACTTTCGTGCAGGGTCGTGTACAGGGCCGCATCGACTTTCAGTATTTCTCCTACCGCCTGTGGCGAGACCGCTACCTCGCTGCCGGAGGAAACTCCGGCAAGCCTCTCATCGATCAGGCGCAACGGGATTCTGGGGTAACCTTTAAAATAGAGTTCATCAAACAATTTAGCCCGCAGCATCGCCCCGGACTTTACATCGGATGAGACGTTTTTGACGGGCATGACGGCGATCAGTCTTACTCCCTTTTTACCGAAATCGGGTACCAGTGCATGGGGGATTTTTGCAGCACAGCCGGCAATAAAAATCAACACCAGCAGCAGCGATAAGGGGCGGAATATTTTCATCATGATCTCAGAACCCTTTTGAAGCTCCCCGCCCATAGGGCGGGGCTTGCGGGATGCGCTCCCGGTCATCTCAGATGAATTTCCAGGCTTCGGTCATCCTGACTCTTAATTTCTCCCGTCAATTTTTCCCGGAGCCGCTCAGCGACAGACGGGATCGTTCCTTCTGCCGCCACGTCAAAACGGGCCGACCCCCATGACGCCTCGCGGGGGACAGCCGCCCTGATCCCTGGTGTCCGGTCCTTCAGAATTCCATAACAGCGGGCATAATCGCCGTAAGAACGGATCCCGTGTATGGTCAGGGAAATCCCAGCCGAGACAAGATTATGCTGATTCGGCCTGATAAGCCCTAATCCGTGCAGCTCGTCCCTGATGCCGTCTGCAAAAACTGTCACCCGGATTGCCACGGTATAGACATCCATAGCGGATGATTCGGAAATGAGCCTGTAATCCTGAATGAATCCCTCTGCCTGGGAGTAAATCTGCTCGTTGAGCAATCGGGATTTTCGTTCCGCATCCTGCGGGGCAAGGAAGCGGTTTGCCACCTGCACAACCGCCTTTAGCAGGGCATCCCGAATGGCCTCATTCCTTGCTCTGGCAAGATCAAGACCGATCACATATGCATTCCCTTCCGCTTCCACCACCTGCGTCGCCATCATCTCTGCGCAGGAAGAGACCGGGGGAAAGCCGATCATCACCGCAAGAAGAAGCAAAGCGAATGACGATACTTCTAATTTCTTCATGCGTCCCTTTTCAGTTTTTCTATCTCCTCACGGATGACGCGCTCGGCCACAGCGGGAATGAGCTCCCGGGAGATTTTTTCCACCACGGAAGGGACGACCTCCCGCGAGATTTTTTCAGCGATCTCCGAAGCCCGCTTCATGATCTCGTCGCGTAATCCCGCATCGACCAGCGCCATACGGGGCTTCTTTTCGACGACATCCACCAGATCGTATATCTTTTCGCGAACGCTCCCCTTCCCCGGAAAGCCGTGAGCCGGGGTAGCGGAAAAGTCTCCCACACCCAGGACATCCACCAAATCATAAATCTTGTCTTTCGGTTTCAGCACGCGCCCTTCGATCATCATAATCCCCATCCCGTCTTCCCCGGACAAACCTTCTGTCACGGTCATGATCGCCTACTCTGCCCTCTTGCCGAAACGGCGGTTGTTCCACCGGATTTCCCGACCGGGAGCGCATCCCGCAAGCCCCGCACATGGGCGGGGATAAGGGGCGCGATAAAAACTGGCGACTTCCTTACCGGGAAGTCCCCGCCCTGGGGGCGGGGAGCTTCACATCCGCGGCATACATCTATTTCGTCTCTGACGGCTTCGTAAAAAGGCCGCAGGCAAGGCGCGCGAACCCTGAGGAGTGAGGCTTACTTTGCTGTACGCCGCAACGACGAAGGATGAAGCGCAACGCCGCATCCGACCTTTTTACGAAGTCGCTGTTGGTTATCATACCTCCGACAATAGTTCAAGGAAATAGTAGGAGGCGGTATATCCGCCTCCGGGAAACGCCGGTCTCCCGCGCGATCCGGTCCGCCATATCCCGGAGGGAGAGTCCTTCTCCACCTTCCTGCCGCACCTGCTGGTGGTAACGATGGAGCTCCACATCCGAATATTCCGGCGCCTCGCCGGAGCAGCCTGCCACGATCAGTGTTACCTCCCCTTTGACCTGCACGTCCCCCAGGCGGGTGATCAGCGTGCCGGCTGTTCCTCTCAGAAACTCTTCGTAAACTTTGGTCATTTCCCTTGATACAACTACCTCTCGCTCCCCCAAAAGCTCATCGATGTCGTGCAGAGCGGACAACAGCCGGCGAGGCGATTCATAAAATACCAGGGTCCTTTCATCCTGCTTGAGAGAGGCGAGCAATCCCCTGCGCCGGGCGGGCTTGGCCGGCAGAAAACCGAGAAAAACGAAACGGTCCATCGGCAGGCCGGAGACACTGAGGGCGGCAACCAGTGCCGATGATCCTGGAACCGGCGCCACTCGAATGTTTTGAGAAATCGCCTCTTTGACCAGGATATAGCCGGGATCGGAGATTCCGGGGGTTCCTGCGTCCGAGACATAGGCAACATCGTCTCCTTTTTGCAGCTTCGCGAGGATCAAACCGCTTTTCCCCCGCTCATTCTGGTCATAGAGGCTGGTCAGCGGGGTCGGGATCTGATACTTGTCAAGAAGAATACGCGTCCGGCGCGTGTCTTCGGCGGCGATCAGGTGAACCTCTTTTAGAACCCGGATCGCCCGGATCGTGATATCTTCAAGGTTGCCGATCGGTGTGGCGACAATATAAAGCGTCCCCGCTTTCCCCCTGCCATCGATTTGTGGATTCATTGTATAAGAGTATCATAAAATGATTGACAGATAAAATGCTTATGTGATTTATAGCAGGCGGATTGAATGAGGTTGGACTCATAGAAGTCAAAAGTCGCGATATTTATCTCGGTGAATCGATGATGAAGCGGATTCTCATTACCGGCGGGGCCGGCTTTCTCGGTTCGCATCTCTGCGAGCGGCTTCTTGTCGAGGGACATGAGGTCCTGTGCCTCGACAACTTCTTTACCGGAAGCAAGGACAATATCCGTCACCTCCTGGGAAATCCGCACCTCGAATGCATCCGCCACGACATCATCAACCCTATCTATCTGGAAGTCGATCAGATCTATAACCTGGCCTGTCCGGCCTCCCCTGTCTATTATCAGTACAACCCCATCAAGACGATCAAGACCAGCGTTATGGGCGCCATCAATACCCTGGGGCTCGCCAAGCGGGTGAAAGCCACCATTCTCCAGGCTTCCACCTCCGAGGTGTATGGCGATCCGGAGGTCCATCCCCAAAGGGAGGATTACTGGGGACGGGTCAATCCAATCGGGATCAGGAGCTGTTACGACGAGGGGAAGCGCGCCGCCGAGTGCCTGATGATGGACTACCGACGCCAGAACGAGGTGGATGTAAAAATCGTTAGAATTTTCAATACCTATGGACCGCGAATGGCCGTCTCCGACGGACGTGTCGTCAGTAATTTCATCGTTCAGGCCCTCAGGGGAGATGAAATCACCGTCTACGGCAAGGGGGAGCAGACCCGTTCGTTCTGTTATGTGGACGATCTTGTCGATGGCCTGATCCGGATGATGAACTCGGAGAAGGGTTTTGCCGGTCCCGTAAACATCGGTACCCCGGCGGAATTCACGATCCTCGAACTGGCCAGGACGGTGATCCGGATGACCGGCTCCCCCTCCAGGATCGTCCATAGACCGCTCCCCCAGGATGATCCGGTCCAGCGACGGCCGGATATCGCGCTGGCCCGGGAGAAGCTCGGCTGGGAGCCCCGGGTGCCGCTCGCAGAAGGACTGGAAAAGACGATCGCCTACTTTCAATCGGTGCTCTGAAGAAAATTCACGAGGATGCTATGACTTTCGAAAAGAGGATTCTCTGCATCGGAGCCGGCTACGTCGGCGGCCCGACCATGGCCATGATCGCCTTCAAATGCCCCGGCTGCCGGGTCACGGTGGTGGACATCAACCCCGAGCGGATCGCGGCCTGGAACTCCGACGACCTCCCCATCTACGAGCCGGGGCTGGACAAGCTCATTGCCGCGACGCGCGGGCGAAACCTCTTTTTCAGCACCGACATCGAAGCGGGAATACGGGAGAACGAGATCATCTTCGTCAGCGTGAACACCCCGACCAAAACCTTCGGCCTCGGGGCCGGGATGGCCGCCGATCTCCAGTACTGGGAAAAGACGGCCCGGCAGATCCTCGAGTTTTCGGAATCCTCAAAAATCGTCATCGAGAAGAGCACACTGCCGGTGAAGACCGCGCTCGCCATGGAAAGGATCCTCAATTGCCGGGAGAACGGCATCCGTTTCGATGTCCTGTCCAACCCCGAGTTCCTGGCCGAAGGAACGGCGATAAGCGACCTGGAAGAGCCGGACAGGATCCTCATCGGTTCCCGGGAAACACAGACCGGTCTGAAAGCCCGGGAGACCCTGGCGGAGATCTATGCCCAATGGGTGCCGCGGGAGAAGATCGTCACCTCCAACATCTGGAGCAGCGAACTTTCCAAACTGGTCGCCAACGCCTTCCTCGCCCAGAGGATCTCATCGATCAACACCATCTCGGCCCTCTGCGAAAAGGCAGAGGCGGACGTGACGGAGGTTGCACGCGCCGTCGGGATGGACAGCCGGATCGGCGCCCGGTTCCTCAACGCCAGTGTAGGCTTCGGCGGTTCCTGCTTTGCGAAAGACATCCTGAATCTTGTCTACCTCTGCCGGCATTACGATCTCGATGAGGTCGCCGATTACTGGGAGAGCGTCGTCCATATCAACCGCTACCAGCAGGAACGCTTCATCCGGAACATGCTCGGGGCGATGTTCAACACGCTGGCCGGAAAGAAGATCTGCCTGTGGGGTTTCGCCTTCAAGGCGAATACGGGCGATACCCGCGAGAGCCCGGCGATATTCATCGCCCGGCGGCTCCTCGAGGAACATGCCGAGATCGTCGTCTCCGACCCGAAGGCGCTGAAAAACGCCCGCGCCGATCTCGCCGGAGCGGAAGGAGCGATCGCCTTCATCGAGGACCCCGTGCGGGCCGCGGAGGGCTGCCACGCCATTGCGATCCTCACCGAGTGGGACATCTACCGGGATCTCGACTTCCGAAAGATTTTCAAAAAGATG
>MICN01000077.1 GCA_001829875.1 Syntrophus sp. GWC2_56_31 | reverse complement strand
CCGATCAAGGATATCGCCGCCGATTTCGGGGCCAAGCTGAAGGAGCATTTTCTCGGGACCCACTTCTTCAATCCCCCCCGTTACATGAAGCTGCTCGAGCTCATTCCGGGAAAAGAGACCAAACCCGAGCTTGTGGACTACATGACCGGGTTCTGCGAGCAGACTCTGGGAAAGGGGGTCGTCATCTGCAAGGATGTCCCCAATTTCATCGGGAACCGGATCGGCTCATTCGACTTTTCCAACGCCGCGCGACTCACGTCAGAAAAGAATCTGAAGATCGATGAGGCGGACGCCATCATCAACAAATCTCTCGGCCGGCCCGGTACCGCGATCTTTGGAACGATGGATCTGGTTGGCCTGGATACCGCTCACCACGTTTCGTCGAACCTCTACGCGGCGGTACCGGACGATGAGATGCGGGAAATATTTGCTCCGAGCGAACTGATGAACAAGATGATGGAGCTCAAGTGGCTCGGGAACAAGACCAAGCAGGGCTTCTACAAGCGGACCAAGGATGCCAAGGGGAAAAGGAGCAAACTGGTTCTCGACTACCACACGATGGAGTATGTCCCGGCGGGAAAACCCCGGTTCCCATCGGTCAACGACGCCAGGAGGAAGACCGACGAGGGTGTTCCCGCGATGCTGAAGGTGATGTTCAACGGGACCGACATCGCCGCGGAACTTACCCGGGAGTATCTCTGCAACAACTTCATTTATGCGGCAAACCGGATTCCGGAGATCTGCGATACGATCATCGGCATCGACAACGCCATGAAGTGGGGCTACAACCACGTGCTCGGTCCGTTCGAGACATGGGACGCCGTCGGCGTGCGCGATGCCGTCGAGGTGATGAAAAAGCTCAAGAAGAAGGTCCCGAAAAAGATCGAAGAGATGCTGAAGAAGGGCTATGAAACATTCTATCTCAAAAAAGAGGAGGGGACCTACTTCTACGATTTTGAGACGAAAGAGTATATTAGACAGGAAGCGAATCCCCGGATCATCCTCCTTCCCGATCTGAAGGAGCGAAACAAGGTGGTCAAAAAGAACGCAAGCGCGACGCTCATCGATATCGGCGATGGCGTCGCCTGCCTGGAATTCCACACAAAAATGAACGCCGTGGATGACGGTATGATCGAAATGCTTTTTGCCGGTTGCGACATCGTGGAGAAAGACTTTGCCGGTATGGTGGTCGGAAATCACGGGACCAATTTCTCGGCGGGGGCGAACATCTTCAAGGTCCTTCTGGGGATCCAGAAAGGGGACTGGGACATCCTCGAGAAGATGATTGCCGAATTCCAAAGCGCCAATATGCGGATGAAGTACCTCGCCAAGCCCGTGGTGAGCGCTCCGGCCGGTCTTGCCCTCGGCGGCGGCTGCGAGATGGCGATGCACGCGGCGAAGTGCCAGCCCTGCGGCGAGACCTATATCGGCCTCGTGGAGGTAGGCGTTGGGGTCATTCCGGCCGGCGGCGGCTGCAAGGAGCTGATGGTGCGCATGACGGAAGGTCTGCCCGACGGCGTGATCGACGCAGGGTTGAACCTGCAGCACGTCTATGCCAAGGCCTTCGAGAACATCGCCATGGCCAAGGTCGCGACGAGCGCGGTCGAGGGGATGGAACTCGGTTACATCCGGAAGAACGAAAATATCAGCCTCGGCAGGGATCAGCAGCTCTGGGATGCCAAGCAGGCGGTCCTCGGGCTAGCGAAGTTCTACAAAAAACCCAGACCGGTCATGATTCCGGTCATGGGTGAGAATTTCCGAGGGATAGCCGATGCAGTCCTCTACAACATGCGGCACGGCAATTTTGCCTCGGATTACGATTGCCATGTCTCCCGGAAGGTGGCCCATATTCTTTCCGGCGGCGACTGCGCCGAGGGGACGCTGGTCGCCGAAGAGGAGATTCTCGCGCTCGAAAGGGAAGCGTTCCTGAGCCTCTGCGGCGAAAAGAAAACGCAGGACAGGATCATGTACATGCTCAATACCGGAAAACCGTTGCGTAATTGAACACGGGCTCATAGCGGGAAGGGTGGTGATCCGGCGAGGATGCCGGCCGCCCGGGCCATAGAAAAGGAGGAATACCATGAGCGATGCTGTGATTGTCGATGCGGTCCGAAGTCCTGGCGGACGTTACAAGCGTGGAGGTCTTGCCGCAACAAGAGGGGATGAGATCGGGATTCAGGTCCTGAAGGGCCTCCTGGCCCGTGTTCCCGCACTCAAACCGGAGGATGTCGATGATGTGATCGTCGGATGTTCCTTTCCGGAAGCCGAACAGGGGATGAACTACGGGCGGATTCTCGCCATGGGGGCCGGTCTGCCGATCACAACCTCGGGAATGACGGTCAACCGATTCTGTTCTTCCGGTCTGCAGTCTATCGCCGATGCGACCGCCAGAATCAGGGCCGGGTGGTCCGAGGTGATGATCGCGGGCGGCTGCGAGACGATGTCCCATATCCCGATGGGGGGGAGCACCTTTCGCCCCAGCCCGGATTGGGCTTTCGACGGGACGATGCCGATGGTGTATGTTTCCATGGGGGTGACGGCCGAGAATGTGGCTGCCAACTACAACGTCTCGCGGGAGGACATGGACAGATTCGGGCTCGAGAGTAACCGGCGGGCGTATGAGGCGATCAAGGCGGGGAAATTCAAGGAGGAGATCATCCCGATTACGGCCTACAAGTATAAAACCCTCGTGAACGGGAAGCGCGTCCGGGACAAGTTCGTCTTTGATGCGGACGACGGGGTGCGATGGCCGACCAAACTGGAGGATATGGCGAAATTGAAATCCCCCTTCAAGCAGGGGGGGAATGTCACGGCGGCCAACGCCTCGCAGATGACCGACGGCGCTGCGTTCGCACTGCTGATGACCCCGGAAAAGGCGAAGGCGATCGGCGTAAAACCGCTTGCCCGGCTCGCCTATTTTGCCGTGGCCGGTTGCAAGGCCGAGGAGATGGGGATAGGACCGGCGTATGCGATTCCAAAGGTACTGAAGATGGCCGGACTGACGATAAAGGATATCGATGTCTACGAAATCAATGAAGCGTTCGCCTCGCAGGCCCTCTATTCGGTACGGGCGATCGGGATCGCGGATCGGCTTGCGGCGGGCGATGTCAATCCCAACGGTGGAGCCATCGCCCTCGGACATCCCCTGGGATGCACCGGGGCCAAGCTGACCGCCCAGCTCCTCCACGAGCTGAAGCGGCGGAAGGCAAAAAGAGGGATCGTTTCCATGTGTATCGGCGGGGGCATGGGTGCCGCGGGAATCTACGAGATGCTGTAGTGTGTTCGCGAAAATCGCTGGAGGTGGTTTTCGCCGTGATTTTTTTCCTTGAAAAGGGGGATCCGTTAGGGTATAGGTAGCGCGGCCTGGGCGGTTAACTCAGCGGGAGAGTGCTACCTTCACACGGTAGAAGTCACTGGTTCAATCCCAGTACCGCCTACCAATAATAACAAGGGGTTGCGGGTCATTCCGCGGCCCTTTTTCTTTTATGCTTGCGCAAGCGAAAATTTGGCATCGGGATATTGCTCAGGGATTTTTTCTTGACAACGCTTACAGCCTCGACTATAAGCGACTTCGGTGTCGTTGTGCACACTTTTCGAATGTTTGTGGGCCCTTAGCTCAGCTGGTAGAGCAACTGACTCTTAATCAGTAGGTTGTCGGTTCGATCCCGACAGGGCTCACCAAAAAAAACAAGGGGTTACGGAGAATAAGCCGTGGCCCCTTTTGTTTATATACCTATCTTAAAGACCTGACCCCCGCAACCGTTGATCGAATTCTTCGGCGGTAAAGCTGTATTCCTGGGTGCCGTAGCACTCGACGGCGAATGAAGCGCATACGCTGCCGAGCCTGGCGCATTGTTCGATGTCTTTGCCGCTGACCAGGCCGCTGATCAACCCTCCTCGGTAAGAATCGCCCGCGCCTGTCGGATCGGTGACTTTGGAAGTTTTGACGACCGGAATACCGATCTCCCCGTCCGGTATCGAGATACGCGAACCATGCTCTCCGAGGGTAGTGATGATGCCTTTTGGCAGTTTCAGCAGCTCTTTTTTGTTCAGTCCGGTCTTGTTCAGGATCAGATCCAGCTCGTAGTCGTTGACGATCAGGATCCGGGCCCCCTCAATGGAACTGACCAAATCCTTAGCACCCCACATGGGAAGTGATTGCCCGGGATCGAAGATATAGTCGATTCCCCTCTCCTTGCAGACACGCGAGTAATCGATCATGTCGCCGAGATTTCCGGGCGACACGATGACGAGGGTTTCCTTGGTGTCGAATTTGTCGAAATCCAGACAGGACGAATGCTTCATCGCTCCCGGGTTGAACCCGGTGATCTGGTTGTCGGTCTTGTCGGTCGTGATGTAGGCGCCGGCGGTCAGTTCATCCTCCACAACCCTGATTCCTTCGGTGCTTATGCCGTTTCGCGAAAGCCATTCGAAGTAGCGATGATAATCGTAGCCGATCGCCGCCGAGATCAAGGGTTTTTCGCCCATCAACTTGAGAGAGTAGGCAATGTTGCCCGCCGTGCCCCCGAATTTTTCCTTCACCCCGTCGACCTGAAAACAGACGTTCAGGACGTGGATCTTCTCGGGGAGGATATGTTCGGAGAACCGTCCCGGGAAATTCATGATTCTGTCGTAGGCAAGCGATCCGGATACAATGATGTTCATAAGTGACCTCACGGGTGATCGAAGCGGTATCCGACCGAGCGGATGCTTCGGAAGTAAAGAGGGTTTTGCGGGTCGTCCTCGAAATATTTTCTCAGGCGGACGATGAAATTGTCGACCGTCCGGGTGGTGATTACGCCCGAATAGCCCCAGCCCACTTCAAGAAGAGTTTTGCGCGACAGAGGCTTGCCCCGGTTGGCGATGAAGATCCGGAGCAGCCGCGTCTCCTGCTCGGTCAACCGGATGGTTCCCTGCCGGCACACGGCCGTCAGCGTCGTAAAATCGATCGTGTTGCCGCCGAAGGTATAATTCTGCATTTCTCCGGGTTCTTCCTGACCGGTTGCGGTCAAACGGTCCCGGTTCCAGGAGGCCCTTGTCAAGAGGCGATCGATCCTCAGAAGGAATTCCTCCAGGCGAAAAGGCTTGGCAAGGTAGTCGTCGACGCCGTAGGAAAAACCCTTGATCCGGTCGTCGGGCTCCCCCTTGGCGGAAAGGATCAGCACGGGGAGCTTCTCGTCTTCCAGCCGGATGTGGCGCAGTACGGCCAGGCCGTCCAGGCCGGGCAGCATGATATCCAGGACGATCATATCCGGATTATACTCCTTCCACAGCCGGAGCCCCTCTGTCCCGCTGTCGGCGATCGCCGCCTCATGTCCCTGAAGCGAGAGATTGAGTTTCAGCCCTTCGGCGATGTGCGCATCATCCTCGATGATGAGGATCCGCGATTTTTCAGTCGCTCTCATCAGCGCCCCCTTTCGGGCCCCCTTTCGGCGTCTTCCTGGGCAGGATCAGGGTGAAAACGGAACCATTCCCCGGCCCCTCGCTCTCGGCGATCACCTTCCCGCGGTGAAGCCTGGCGATCTGCTGGACGAGATAAAGGCCGATACCGCTCCCCCCTGTGGTAACCAGATCGTCGCTCTGACTCCGATAGAACTTCCTGAAGATACGCTTCCGATCCTCCTTTGAAATACCCACCCCGTTGTCTCTAAAGCGTATCCGAAGCGCATGTTCGCCCGGTTCCAAAGAAATGTCAACGCTGGGTTTGCCCGATAAATTGTATTTCATGGCGTTGGTCAGGATATTCATCAGGAGCATCTCGAAGAGGGGAACGATGACGGGATGAACGGTGGCCTCGTTTGAAGGGTTTTCCACACGGATTTTGCAGTTGCCGAAGAGGTGGGTGTTGCCGGCGATGAACCGTTCGATCGTCTCCATCAGATCGACCTGGGTGAAGTGCCCTTTGTAAACCCTGCTCTCGATCCGGGCGAGATTCAGTATGCTGTTGATATTTTCGGAGAGACGCTCGGTGTCCTGAAGCATGAAGCCGATATATTTGAGCTGCTCCTCGCGGGGAAGTTCGTGTTTCGCGAATGTCTCAAGGTAGAGTTTCAGTGAAGTGACGGGGGTTTTGAGCTCATGTGTAAAGTTGTTGATGAAGGTGTGCTGAAGGCGATAGAGCTGCAGCGTCTTGAGGTTGTAGATGAAGATGATGAGTATTCCAGTCAGTATGACGGCGACCAGCAGCGACAGGATAAGGATCACCACCCAGGTCTGCGCCTCGAAAAACTGCCTTGCATCGAGCCGGTAATAGTCGATGACCGATTTGAGCCCCGTGCTGACCTGGACATACCAGTAGATATAGAGGAACAGCGAGATCGCCAGGGCTAGCGTGGACAGGATGAAGACCGTGATCGGATGAACGAACCATTTTGCCTGTTTCATCTGAAAATACCTTCGCTCTCCCCCGCAAAACGCTAAATTTAAAGACCTGACCCCCGACTTTACAATTGTAAAAGTATTGTAAAACGACGACTTAGGCCTTCCCTTCCGCCGATAGACCTCCTATAGTATGACCGCACCGCCATACATGGCCGCTAAAGAGGAGAATAGCATGATCGAGAAAATTCAGCCAGTCCATCCCAAGGGAAGCCGCGCCCGTGTCCTGCTCACGAGCGTCTTCGGCCCCTACGCCCGGGATGACGAGTACGGAAGCCGCAGGATCAACCCGATGGAACTCTATCAGAACCAGGTGACGCGCGTCCAGGGGGGATTTTCGCTACGGATGTTTCACCGCTCATTCGGATTGATGATGATCCAGGCGAACCTTGATGCCCCCTGCGCCCTCCTCGATTTCCCCACGCTGGAGGGTTTCACCGAAGCGATCGCCAATAATGCCTACGATGTGATCGGAATCGGCGCCATCATCCCCAACATAGGCAAGGTGAAGAAGATGTGCGAGCTGATCCGCAAATATCAGCCGGCTGCGACGATCGTCATCGGCGGGCACATCAGCAATAAGGAGGGGCTCGAAGAGATGGTGGACGCGGACCTGTTCGTCCGCGGCGAGGGCATCCGCTGGTTTCAGCGCTACCTCGGCCAGGATGACCGGGCGTCGATCAAACACCCCGCGGCCATCTCGGGATTCGGCGGAAGGATGATGGGGATCGAACTCGGCAACCGGCCCGGCGGTACGGCGGCGATCCTGATTCCCTCGGTCGGCTGCCCGATGGGGTGCAACTTCTGTTCGACCTCCGCCCTGTTCGGCGGCAAGGGGAATGTCATCCACTTTTATGAAACGGGCGAAGAGCTCTTCCACGTCATGTGCGAACTGGAAGAGAAGCTCAAGGTGAGATCCTTTTTCACCCTGGACGAAAATTTTCTCCTCCACAAGAAGCGGGCGCTTAGGCTCCTCGAGCTGATGGAGGAATATGACAAGAGCTGGGGAATCTATGTCTTCAGCTCCGCGCGGGTTCTGCAGTCCTACGCCGTCGATCAGCTCGTACGGCTGGGCATCGGCTGGGTCTGGATGGGGCTGGAGGGCGATCAGAGCGCCTACGACAAGCTCCAGGGGGTCGATACGCACGCCCTGGTGAACCGACTGCAGGCGCACGGGATTCGTGTCCTGGGGTCCTCGATCATCGGCCTCGAAGACCATCGGCCGGAAAATATGGACGCGATTATCGATCACGCGGTCAGTCACGATACGGTGTTCCATCAATTCATGCTCTATACGCCCATTCCGGGAACGCCTCTGTATGAAAAACACCGGCAGGATGGTTCGCTCTTTACGGAGAAGGAATTTCCGGTAGCCGACGCCCACGGGCAGTACCGCTTCAATTACCGCCACCCCCATATAAAAGACGGCCGGGAGGAAGGATACCTCCTGGAGGCCTTCCGGCGCGACTTTGCGGTCAACGGTCCGAGCGTGCTTCGGTTGATCCGGGTGATTCTGAACGGCTGGCAGAGGTACAAGGATGCCCCCGTTTACCATCTGCGCAAAAGGGTCGCCTGGGAGGTTTTCCCGCTGCGCTCGAGTTATGCGGGCGCCGTCTGGGCGATGCGGAAATGGTATCGGAACGATCCGCTGCTGAGCGAAAAGGCGGATAAATTATTGAAGGATATCTATGCGGAGTTCGGATGGATCACGAGGCTGATTACACCGGCCATCGGCCGGTTCGCCCATTTCAAACTGAAGCGGGAAGAAGAGAGGCTCGCCGCGGGCTGGAGCTACGAGCCCGCTTCCTTCAGCGAGAAGAATGCCGCAGCGCTGGCGCTGGGAACACCCTATCCCGCTGGGAAAAAGGCCGAAATGCGAGGAAACCCCTCTCTGGTTGACATTCCGGCGGGAAACTTCAGCAATTAGGCTTGAACCCCTACTTACTTCCCCTCCCTTGACGGGAGGGGATTGAGGGGAGGGTGAGCCAAGCAGTTCTTTCTTATTGTCTCTAAAACTCCGTTTGTATTTTGTAAAACCTCATTGTTCCAGAACCTTAGAACCTTAAATCCAAATTGTTGAAAGTAAGAATCTCTTTCCTTATCTTTACTGTTTTCGGCTGCATGTTGTCCGCCATCTACTTCAATAATGATATGGTTCTCAAAGCAAACAAAGTCAACTATGTAATTGTCTATGGGCTGTTGTCTCCTGAATTTCCAACCTTCCATCTGTTCCATTCTTAAGTGCCTCCAAAGCAGTTGCTCTGCATCGGTAGGTCTTTTTCTGAGGGCTTTCCCCAATGTTGTTATGCTGTTCACTCCGATGACACCCTCACTCGATACACCCCCACCCTAACCCCCCGTCAAGGGGGAGGGAATTTTATTTACCCGGTCATTTTGAGGAAGAGCCTTTTATCTCAGGTAGGCCGGCAGATCCTGCTCTTCTTTCCCTTTGAAACTGCAGGGGGCGCCGCAGGTTTTACAGGCGGGTTTGACGGCGGGCAGAGGGGGTTCCCCCTTGATTGACTCGATCATGTCCATACACGCGTTCACCTCGGCGTCTTCGCCTTCGACGATCAGGGTAACGGCGCCCTCCGCACCCCCCCAGCCGCCCGATGCATAGTGGATGGCCTTCAATCCGAAGAGGATGTCGATCGCTTCGATTTCGGTGACGATCCGTCCATCGGGGACGCACACCATCCCCACACGGCAGCCTATGGTCCGACCCAGCGCCAGCTTGCCGCCGTAGTGGGCCGCCTCTTCCACTGAAGGGATCAGCTTCTCGAGGCCGACCGGATAGAGGGTCGCGATGCCCTGGACCTTCAACGAAAGATAGAACTGTCCCATCGTGCCGCCTCCGGGACCGGCCATGACCACGCCGACATTGCCGAAGGGATCGACGGCGTTGGCGCCTTTGATGACCATATCGCCGGGAACGAGCTTGTCCATGACGGCGCCGGGCTCCACCGCCTCGATTTCGCCCTTGTGAAAAGTCACCGGCTTGGTCCTCTGGTCAGGACCGAGGACGCATAGAACGCCCCTGATGATCTGGCCGGCGATGTATCTCTCTTTGTCCGTCTTGCTTTTCATCAGCTCCTCGACGATGTAGGCGTTCGTCGAGCCGCGGCCGATGACGAGATAGCCGTTATCCTTTGCCTGCTGGACTTCCGGCAGCGCCGCTACCGCTTTGCCGATCAGTCTCTTCGATTCCGAAGACGTTAACGTGAATAAAGCCTGCATGATTTTCTGACCTCCTTGGTTAAGATGTTATAGTTTAAAAAAACCCGTCAACCTTCCTGCGCTGCGTATGAGAGAATCTTGCCGCGGTCGACGACATTCACATTAACGGTCTGCTTCTGTCCTTCATTGTCGAGGAAAACGACCTTGCCGATACCGGCGTTGAAGATCATCCGCCAGCACATGAAACAGGGGATTCCGCTGCGCGGTTTTGCCTGCTGGACGCCGAAGATGTAAAGCGTGGCGTCATTCATCAGATCGAAGCTGGCACGGATGATTGCATTGGCCTCGGCATGGACCGAGTGGCAGATCTCATAGTTCTTACCGCTGGGGATCTTCAGCCGCTCGCGGACGCACTCGCCCAGTTCCAGGCAGCTCCTGACCCCCGCAGCCGCGCCGTTGTACCCCGTGCTGATAAGCGTATGGTCCTTGACGAGGGCGGACCCGTACTGGGCGCGCAGGCAGGTCGATCGCAGGGAGGCGGTTTCGGCCATCTTCAGAAAATAATCGTCCCATGATAATCGCATCGAATCATTCTCCTTATTTCCCTCTCCCCTTGCCCCCTCCTGCCTCACCCAGCAAGTGGGGGAGGGAGAGAGGAAGTAAGTCCTTTTTGCCCTCCCGCCAGGGGAGGGGAAAGATATCAGGCGGAGCTTGCGGGTTGCCCACCCGGTCGGGCGCACTATGACGCAGGAAATGCATTTTGTCAATTGCCAGAAAAAGGTATTGACTATCCCCTTTCCATATATTATTGCATTTTTAAGATGTTTCGTGTTGGAAGGAATCGCTTGGAGAAAAAAAAGCTCTATATTCAAACTTTTGGCTGCCAGATGAACGTTCAGGATTCGGAGAAGATGGCGGCCCTGCTTGAAGGATCGGGATATGAGTCGACGGATGATTCGGGCCTGGCGGATCTGATCATCCTGAACACGTGCAGCATCCGGGAAAAAGCGGCGCAGAAGATCTACAGCCAACTGGGTCGTTTCCAGGCTTTGAAGGCGCAAAAGCCGCAACTGATCATCGGCGTAGGCGGTTGTCTCGCTCAGCAGTGGGGCGAAAGGTTCTTCCGGAGAGCGCCCAGCCTCGATCTGGTCTTCGGTACGCACCAGATCCACCGGCTGCCCGAAATGGTCGGCGACCTGGAGCGGAAGGGGGAGCGGAAGGTCGAGACGGACTTGTGCGATCGGGTTTGCTCGCTCGAACTCCCGGCGCAGCCGCCGTCCGGCGCGATCAGCTCCTTTGTGACGATCATGCAGGGGTGCAACAACTTCTGCGCGTATTGCGTCGTCCCCTATCTCCGGGGGCGGGAGGAGAGCCGGCCCCTGCCGGAGATCGTCGGCGAGGTCGAGATGCTGACCCGGAGGGGTATCCGCGAGGTGACGCTTTTGGGGCAGAACGTCAACTCGTACGGACAGACGCGGAGCGATGGCCGCGATTTCGCCGATCTGATCTGCACCCTCGGCGGGATCGCCGGGATCGAGAGAATCCGATTCACCACGTCGCACCCAAAAGACTTGTCGCCGCGGCTGATCGGCTGTTTTGGAAAGGTAGCCCCCCTGTGCGAACACATCCATCTGCCCGTTCAGTCGGGATCAGACCGCGTACTGGGGTTGATGAACCGGGGATACACGGCCGGGATGTACCTGGAGAAGGTCGCAGCGCTGAGGAAAGCCTGTCCCGGGATCAGCATCACATCGGACGTGATTGTAGGGTTTCCCGGTGAGGAGGAATCGGACTTCGAGGCGACCCTGGCGCTAATGCGGGAGGTTCGGTTTGACAATCTCTTCTCTTTCCAGTATTCGGTGCGTGAAGGGACGGCTGCCGCCTCGATGGACCAAAAGGTGAGCAGCGCCGTGAAGCGGGAGCGGCTGCAGATACTCCAGGAGCTCCAGGCAGTGCACACCCTGGAAAATAACCGGGCCTGCATCGGGCGCATGGAGTCGGTGCTTGTCGAAGGACCGAGCAAGAAGGAATCCACGGAGATGACCGGCCGGACACGGGGGAATCGGATCGTCAATTTCGAGGGGAAGCGGGACCGTATCGGGAAGACGATGTTCGTGCGGATTACCGAGGCATTCCCTCACTCCCTGCACGGGGAGATGGAGGAGAAAGGAGCGGCGGATGTTCATTGAAATGAGGGTTTCGGGTCTCACCATGGATCCGATCACCAACACCCCCATCGTGATCCTGAAGGATCTGGAGGAGAAAAAGGCCATCCCCATCTGGATCGGGATCTTTGAGGCGAGTGCGATCGCAACCGAGATCGAGAAGATCACCTTCTCGCGTCCCATGACCCACGATCTCCTCAATGACATCGTCAAGCTCCTGAACGCCGAGGTCGTGCGCGTGGAGATCCACGACCTGCGCAACAATACCTTTTTTGCCAATATCCATCTGCTGCGGGACGGGAAGCTGATCGTCGTCGATGCCCGCCCGAGCGATGCGATTGCCATCGCTCTGCGGGCCGGCGCGCAGATTTTCGTGGACGAGAAGGTGATCGAAAAATCGCGGAATGTGGATTTCGGCACGAAGATGACCGATCTCGACAAGTTGAAAAAGGAAAAAATGGCAGAGTTCCTTGAAAATCTGTCACCGGAGGATTTCGGGAAATACAAGATGTGAAAGTGATTGGTGTGAGACGATGCTTCTGAAGGAAGCCATACAGGAATTCGACAGGTACATGGCGGTCGAGAAGAATCTCTCGGATCTGACGAGGAAGGGCTACATGTCCGACCTCCGGCAATACCTGGACTTTATCGAAAAGCAGAGCGCCTCCCCGGGAGGGATCGATGGAATTTCCGCAGCCGGTGCATCAGGAGAGGGGATCGACAAGATTTCTGCGAAAGGTGCGTCCGAGGAAGGAAGCTTCGGGATACCCGCCGACGGCGCATCCGGGAAAGAGGTCGACGGGATTCCCGTGGATCAGATGCTGATCCGCTCCTTCCTGGCCTCGCTTTACCGTGCGAAGCTCCGGAAGGTGACCATTTCCCGCAAGATGGCCGCGCTCCGGTCTTTCTACCGCTATCTCCTTCGCGAGGGGAAGGTAAAGTTTAACCCCGCCGAATTGTTGCAGACGCCCAGGTGCGAGAAGTATATTCCCGCCGTCCTGTCGGTCGATGAGATTCTCTCCCTGCTCGGGGTAACCTTTCCCGAAACCGCCGAAGGGCTCCGGGACCGTGCGATGCTCGAGCTGTTTTATTCCGCCGGCATCCGTCTCAGCGAACTGACGGGACTCAATATCGCGGATTGCGATTTCGCCGGGGGCCTGATCAAGGTCCGCGGGAAGGGAAGGAAGGAGCGGATTCTGCCCGTGGGGACGCCGGCGTTTGAAGCGGTCGGGGCCTATCTGAAACGGCGGGGGGAGCTGGCGGGGAAAAGGGCGCAAACCGGAATGGAAGAGCCCCTTTTCCTCAGCAGCCGGGGAATGCGAATAAATCCCAGGGGGGTCGCCCGGGTGGTCGAGCGGGTGGTTCGCGCGAGCGGCATCGGCAGAAAGATCAGTCCCCATGCCCTGCGTCACACGTTTGCGACGCACCTGCTCGATGCGGGGGCGGATCTCCGTTCGATCCAGGAAATGCTCGGACATCGGAGCCTCTCCACGACACAGAAATACACGACGGTGAGTGTGAGCCGTCTCATGGAGGTATACGACCGCGCCCACCCGCGGGCGGGAGGAGGGAATACGTAGGTGATGAAAATCAGGGGTACGACCATACTGGCGGTCAAACATCGGGGAAAGGTCACCGTGGCGGGCGACGGACAGGTCACATTGGATTTAACGGTCATGAAGCACGGGGCGCGAAAGGTTCGCCGCCTCTATCACAACCAGGTGATCGTGGGGTTTGCCGGCGCGACCGCCGATGCCTTCACCCTTTTTGACCGCTTCGACCAGAAACTCGAGCAGTACAAGGGGAATCTGCTCCGCGCCGCCGTGGAGCTGACGAAAGACTGGCGAACGGACCGGGTGCTCCGTCACCTGGAGGCCCTGATGATCGCTGTCAGCAGGGAGTCCTTTCTCATCATTTCCGGAAATGGAGACGTCATCGAATCGGACGACAACGTGATGGCCATCGGTTCGGGCGGTCCCTTCGCCCTGGCGGCGGCCCGGGCGCTGGTCCGCTATTCGGATCTCACGGCGACGGAGATCGCGCGGGAATCGATCAAGATCGCCTCCGAAATCTGCATCTACACGAACGACCGGATCACCCTGGAAGAACTTGACCTCGAAGCCGAACCGGAGAAAACGGCGGGATCGGAGAAAGCAGAGAGACCGGAGAAAGCAGAGAGACCGGAGAAAGCAGAGAGACCGGAGAAAGCAGAGAGAAAGGACAAGGAAAAAAGTTGAATAACTCACAGGATGATTTGACACCGAAGAAGATCGTCGAGAAACTGGATCAGTACATCATCGGCCAGCACGAGGCCAAGCGGGCCGTGGCGATCGCGCTTCGGAACCGCTGGCGGCGCCAGAACGTCTCGAAGGAACTGGGGGAGGAGATCTCTCCCAAGAACATCATCATGATAGGTCCCACCGGCGTCGGGAAGACCGAGATCGCCAGGCGGCTGGCAAAGCTCGACAACTCCCCCTTCATCAAGGTAGAGGCGTCGAAATTCACCGAGGTGGGCTACGTCGGTCGCGATGTGGAATCGATGGTCCGCGACCTGGTGGAGCTGTCGATCGGCATGATCAAATCCGAGGAACAGGAACGCGTCCGGGCCAAGGCCGCGGAGCTGGCGGAGGATCGCCTGCTCGACGTTCTTCTCCCGCCGAAGCCGGCGGAAAGGAAGGCGACGGAGATGATCGCCGGCGAAAATGGCACAACGGTCGAGGCCGAGACTACTTCCGAGCCGGATACGACCCGCGAGAAGCTTCGCCGTCTACTGCGCGAGAGGCGTCTCGACGGCCGGTTCGTCGAACTGGAGGTGACCGAGTCCCGAAGCGGGCCGATGATCGAGATCTTCTCCTCCTCCGGCATCGAGGACATGGGTCTGAATGTCAAGGACATGCTCGGCAACCTTTTTCCGCAGAAGAAAAAGAAGCGACGGGTGAAGGTTCCCGAAGCCCTGGAGATTCTTTCCGAGGAAGAAGCCCAGCGCCTCGTGGACATGGAGAAGGTGACAAAAACGGCGATCGAGCGGGTGGAACAGTCGGGTATCGTTTTTCTCGATGAAATCGACAAGATCGTGGGGAGCGAAGGGTCACACGGACCGGATGTCTCCCGGGAAGGCGTCCAGCGGGACCTCCTGCCGATCGTAGAGGGATCGACGGTGAACACCCGTTACGGGATGGTCCGGACGGACCACATCCTGTTCATCGCGGCAGGCGCCTTCACCGCTACGAAACCGTCGGATTTGATTCCGGAGCTGCAGGGCCGGTTTCCCATTCGCGTCGAGCTCAACTCGCTGGGGAAGGAGGAGTTCATCCGGATCCTTACCGAGCCCCACAACGCCCTCGTCAAGCAGTACACGGAGATGATGGCGACCGAAGGCGTCCGGATCACGTTTACCGAGGATGCCGTGGCCGCGATCGCCGAGACGGCGACGCTGGTCAACGACCGGATGGAGAACATCGGGGCGCGGCGTCTCTACACGATCATGGAGAGCCTCCTCGACGAGATCTCCTTCGATGCGCCCGAGATGCGGGGACAGGAGATCGTCATCGACGCCGATTATGTCGCCGGCCAGCTCGACGAGATCGTCGAGGATGAGGATTTGAGCCGGTATATTCTATGAGTGGGACCTCTGAGGATCGGTTCCCTCCGCGCGCTGGACATTTTTCGGTAAGAGCCCCGAAAAATCTCCAATGCGCGCTTCCGGGACCCGATCCTCAGAGGTCCCCAAAATAGGGGTTGTGTCCCTAATTATAGGGAAGGGGAAATAATGCGATGGACGATATGACGAAGTTTGTGGAACGGGCCGATATCCTGCTGGAGGCCCTCCCCTATATCCGCCGCTTTTACGGGAAGACCGTCGTGATCAAGTACGGCGGGCACGCGATGGTCGATGGGGAACTGAAGGACAGTTTCGCCCGCGATATCGTCATGATGAAGTATATCGGCATCCACCCCGTCGTGGTCCACGGCGGCGGCCCGCAGATCGGGAGCTTCCTGAAGAAGCTCGGCAAGGATTCCCAGTTTATCCAGGGAATGCGCGTCACCGACGAGGAGACGATGGACATCGTCGAGATGGTCCTCGTGGGGAAGGTGAACAAGGAGATCGTCGGCCTGATCAACCGTCACGGCGGCAAGGCGGTGGGGTTGAGCGGAAAGGACGCCAACCTGATCCAGGCGGAGAAGTACTATCTCAGCGCGGCGAAAGCCAAAGATACTCCGCCCGAGATCATCGACATCGGCCTCGTCGGGAAGGTCACGCAGGTGAATGCGGCGCTGATCAACTCGATGACGGCGGACGGTCTGATCCCGGTCATCGCCCCGACGGGGGTGGGGGAGCAGGGGGAAACCTACAACATCAACGCCGATCTGGTCGCCGGCGCGGTGGCCGCGGCGCTCCAGGCGGAGAAACTGATCCTCCTGACGAACGTTCCCGGCGTCCTCGACCTGAGCAAGGAGCTTATCCAGGCGATGGACGAAGCCAGAACGCGGGCGCTTATCGAAGAGGGGACGATCACGGGGGGGATGTTCCCCAAGGTGAAGTGCTGTCTCAAGGCCCTCAAAGGGGGGGTGAAGAAGGCCCATATCGTTGACGGCCGACTAAAACACACGATCCTTCTGGAAATGTTTACCGACCAGGGGATCGGGACGGAGATCGTATTATGATCAAGACGGAAGAATTGATTGCCCTGTCCGATAGGTACGTCATGTCGACCTACAAACGCTTTCCCATCGTACTTTCGCGGGGGCTCGGCGTCCATCTCTGGGATAACGACGGGAAGCAGTATCTCGATCTGGTCGGCGGGATCGCCGTCTGCGCCCTCGGCCATTCGCATCCGCGGGTGGTGGAAGCCCTGAAGCGGCAGTTGGAACTCCTCACCCACGTGTCGAATCTCTACCATATCGAAAACCAGATCCACCTGGCCCAGCTTCTAGTGGAGAATTCGTGCCTCGACAAGGTCTTTTTCTGCAACAGCGGGGCGGAGGCAAACGAGGCGGCGATCAAGCTCGCCCGGAAATACGGCTCCGAGAAGATGGAGGGGAAATACGAAATCATCACGATGCAAGACTCCTTTCACGGCCGGACCCTGGCGACCGTGACGGCGACGGGTCAGGCGAAGTTTCATGCCGGCTTTGCACCGCTGCCCGAAGGGTTCCGGTATGTCCCATACAACGATCTGGCCGCCATCGAGGCGGCCGTGACCGACCGGACGCTGGCCGTGATGGTCGAGCCGATCCAGGGGGAGGGAGGCGTCATCATACCCGCCCCCGGTTATTTGCCGGGGATCAGGCGGATCTGCGATCAGCGGGGGCTCCTGATGATTGTCGACGAGGTCCAGACGGGGATGGGCCGGACGGGGACGCTCTTCGCCTGCGAAGCGGAAGAGGTGGTCCCGGATATGATCACCCTCGCGAAGGCGATGGGGAACGGATTCCCGATCGGGGCGCTCCTGGCTGTCGAGCGGATCGCCGCGGCCTTTGTCCCGGGGAGCCACGGCTCGACCTTCGGCGGCAATCCGCTGGCGACGGCAGCGGGGATCGCCGTACTGGAAACGTTCTTTGACGAAGGGATACTCGACAACTGCCGGCGCGTGGGGGCCTATTTCCTCGAGCGGCTCGCCGAGCTGAAAGCGAAAAATGCCAAGGTTAAGGAAGTCCGGGGGAAGGGGCTGATCATCGCGCTCGAACTGACGGTTCCCGGGGCGGATATTGTCCTGGAATGCCTCAAGCGGGGGCTCCTGATCAACTGCACGGGAGGCAACGTCCTGCGTTTTGTCCCCCCCTTGATCCTCACGAAAACCAACGTGGACAAGGCGGTGGGCATCCTCGCCGAGGTCCTGGAGGCGTGATGAAGAAAGACCTGCTGAGCGAATACGACCTCGACCGCGCGGATTACGAATACATCATCGAAAAGGCGCACCGCCTCAAAAGGCTGCACCGCGAGGGGAGAGAGCATGCCTCGCTCAAGGGCAAGACCCTGGGGATGATCTTCGATAAATCCTCTACCCGGACGAGGATTTCCTTCGAGGTGGGGATGTATCAGTTGGGCGGCATCGCGCTGTTTCTGAGCAACCGGGATACCCAGCTCGGCCGGGGGGAGATCATCGCCGATTCGGCGCGGATCATGTCGCGTTACCTGAATGGAATCATGATCCGGACCTTTTCCCAGGACTCCGTGGAGGAGTTCGCCCGACACGCGACGATCCCGGTCATCAACGGCCTCACCGACCTCCTCCACCCCTGCCAGCTCCTGAGCGACCTGTTCACGATCACCGAAAAGCGGGGAGGGTACGAAGGATTGAAGATCGCCTATGTCGGCGACGGGAACAACATGGCAAACTCCTGGATCAACGCCGCGGCGAAACTGCCGTTTTACCTTGACCTGGCGTGCCCCGAGGGGTATGATCCCGATCCTGCCATTCTCAAGCGGGGGATCGCCGAGGCGCCGGCGGGGGTGGTCCTGCGACGCGATCCTGTCGAGGCGGTGCGCGATGCCGATGTCGTTTACACCGACGTCTGGGTCAGCATGGGGCAGGAGGTGGAACGCGAAGAGCGGATGAAACGGTTCGGGGGGTATCAGGTCAATCGGGCGCTGCTGAACCACTCGAAAAAGGACGTCATCGTCATGCACTGCCTCCCCGCCCACAGGGGGGAGGAGATCGCGGCGGAAGTCATCGACGGCCCGCGGTCGGTCGTCATCGACGAGGCGGAAAACCGGCTGCACGTCCAGAAGGCCATCATGGAAATCCTGATGTAGGCTGGAGACCTCATCGCCGACGCAGCGCGGCCGGAACTCTCGGTGGGCCATCATGGAAATCTTGATGTAGGGAGGAAGTTGGTGTGAACGAAGTGAAAAAGGTGGTCCTTGCCTATTCGGGGGGGTTGGATACGTCCGTGATCGTGCGGTGGCTCATCGAGACCTATCGGTGCGAGGTGGTCTGTTTTGCCGCGGATATCGGTCAGAAAGAAGAGCTGTCGGGCCTCCGGGAAAAGGCGATCAACACGGGGGCATCAAAGATCTACATCGACGATCTCCAGGAGGAGTTTGCCCGGGACTTCGTCTTCCCGGCCCTGCGCGCGAATGCGATCTACGAGGGGACGTATCTTCTGGGGACTTCGCTCGCCAGACCCCTGATCGCCAAAAGGCAGCTGGAGATCGCGCGGCAGGAGGGGGCCGATGCGGTTTGCCACGGCGCAACGGGGAAGGGGAACGACCAGGTGCGATTCGAGCTGACCTATATCGCCCTCGATCCCGCCATCCGGATCATCTCCGCCTGGAAGGACGAGCACTGGACATTCGATTCGCGCGCCTCGATGATCGATTACGCTGAGAAGCATCGGATCCCGATTCCGCTGACGAGGGAGAAGCCTTACAGCAGCGACAGGAACCTCCTCCATATCTCCCACGAAGGCGGCATCCTCGAGGATCCCTGGGTGGAGCCGAAGGAGGACATGTACGTCCTCACCGCATCCCCCGAGTCGGCCCCGGATAAGGCGACCTACGTGGAGATCGGCTTCGAGAGGGGAAACCCCGTGAGTGTCGACGGCGCGGCGATGACCCCGGCGAGGCTCCTCGATCACATGAACGAGGTCGCCGGCGAGAACGGCATCGGGCGGGTGGACATGGTCGAGAACCGCTTCGTGGGGATGAAATCGCGGGGGGTCTATGAGACGCCGGGCGGCACGGTCCTCTGGGCGGCCCACCGCGCCGTCGAGTCGATCACGATGGACCGGGAGGTCATGATTATGCGAGACTCCGTGATTCCGAAATACGCCCAGCTCGTTTACAACGGATTCTGGTATGCGCCGGAGATGAAGGCCCTCCAGGGGTTCATCGACAGCACGCAGGAAAACGTGACGGGAACGGCGCGCCTCAAGCTCTACAAGGGGAACTGCATCGTCGTGGGGAGAAAGTCGCCTTTTTCGCTCTACAGCGAGGACTTCGCGACCTTCGAGAAAGACAAGGTCTACGATCAGAAGGATGCGACGGGGTTCATCCGGCTCAACGCCCTGCGCCTGCGGATCCAGGCGCTGCTGAACGCCGGACGGAAATAGGAATTCGCCACCCCCACCCTAACCCCCCCGTCAAGGGGGAGGGAATAATTTCCCTTCCTCTGGTGGGAGGGTTCACCAATGTTTCCCCTCCCCTGGCGGGAGGCTCATTTAAATTTCCCCTCCCCTGGCGGGAGGGGATTCAGGGGAGGGGGAGCGATGCAGTAAGGGACGCTTTATCAAGGAGTCACATTGACAAATATCGAGAAGAAGGAAAAACCCTGGGGGGGGAGATTCGGCGAACCGACGGACAGGCAGGTGGAGGCGTTTACCTCATCGCTCCATTTTGACCGGCGACTCTTCCGCTATGACATCGAGGGGAGTGTCGCCCATGCCCGGATGCTGGGCAGGCAGGGGATCATCACGAAAGGGGAGGCGCGGACCATTGTCGCCGGGCTTCGCAAGGTCTTTGCCGACATCGAGGCGGGCGTTTTTCAATTCCGTCCCGACGATGAGGACATCCACATGGCGATCGAAAAGGCCCTGACCGAGCGGATCGGCGACGTGGGCGGCAAGCTCCACGCGGGGCGGAGCCGGAACGATCAGATCGCCCTCGATATCCGCCTCTACCTGCGGGCGGAGATCGGCCGGGTTCTGGAGTTCATTGCGGAGCTCAAGGCGGGTTTCCTCGCGCTGGCGAAAAAAGAGTGCGGCGCGATTATGCCGGGATATACACACCTGCAAAAGGCGCAGCCGGTCCTTCTCTCCCATTATCTGCTGGCCTTCTGGGAGATGCTCGCCCGCGACGAGGCCCGCTTCAGGGACTGCCTGAAGCGGGTGAATGTCATGCCTCTGGGCGCGGCCGCCCTTGCGGGAACGGGACTTCCCATCGACCGGACCTGCGTCGCCCGTCTGCTCCATTTTCCAGCGGTCTCGCAAAACAGCATGGATACCGTCTCCGACCGTGATTTTGTCGCGGAATTTATCTTTGCCGCCTCGCTCGCCATGATGCACTTGAGCCGTTTCTGCGAGGACCTCATTTTATGGTCCACCGACGAGTTCGGATACGCGGAGATCGCCGACGCGTTCACGACGGGAAGCAGCATGATGCCCCAGAAGAAAAACCCGGACGTGGCGGAACTGATCCGGGGGAAAACGGGCCGCGTGTACGGCAATCTTGTGTCGTTGCTGACAATCCTCAAAGGTCTGCCGATGACCTACAATCGGGACCTCCAGGAGGACAAGGAACCCCTCTTCGATACGGTAGATACGCTGCAGGCTTCGCTCCAGGTCCTTGCCGCGATGATCGGCCGATTGTCCTTCAACCGCAAGAAGATGGAGAAGGGCGCAGAAGGGGGCTTCTCAACGGCGACCGATGTTGCGGAATACCTGGTCATGAAGGGCCTCCCCTTTCGCGAGGCCCACGGGATTGTAGGGAAAGCGGTGGCGTACTGCATCCGGAACAACAAGACGCTGACCGGCCTGACGCTCAAGGAATTCAGGAAATTTTACCCGGGATTTGAAAAGGATCTCTTCGCCTGCCTGACGGTGCGTCAGTCGGTGAACGCCAGAAAGATAACCGGCGGGACGGCGGAGGAAATGATACAGAAACGGATCGCGGAGCTCGAAGGACGATGAGAGGCAACCCCCGGTTTCTCCGGTCATGGATAGGGCTCTTTGCGCTGCTTCTGATTTGTGCCGGGTGCGGGCTGAAAAGCGATCCCATCCCCCCGACGGTAAAACTGCCGGCAGCGATCACCGATCTGAGCGTCGAATCTTCGCGGGAAGGGATTCTTCTGGCCTGGTCGGTCGATCCGCTCGGCAAAATCGACACATTTCGGCTTTTCCGGAGCGAGCCGGTTCGGGCAAGCGAGGCGTGTCCCGGATGTCCGCAGGAATACCGCCCGTTGAGGTCGATAACCGTCACCGATACAGGGCTGAGAAGCGAAGAGGGAAAGAAGTTCTATTATGTCGATTGGGATGTCCGTACCGATTACTTCTATACATACCGGATAGCGGTTTGCGACAGGGGAGGGCACTGCGGTGCGTTGTCGAACGAGGCCGGTCTGATCCATACCGGCCGATGAGTTGCCCGTTTGGGGTTTGATGAAATGAGACCTATGAACATCGGATCCCTCTTCGCGCTGGACATTTTTCGACCCTGCGCCTCCTCGCTTCGCTGCGGGGGCAGGGTTCCCCGAAAAATCTCCAATGCGCGCTTCCGGGATTCGATGTTCATAGGTCTCGAAACAGGGAAGCAGGAACGATGAATGATTTCGATTACAAGAACGACCATCTCTTCTGCGAGGAGGTCCAGGTCGAGACGATCGCCCGCGAGGCGGGGACTCCTTTTTATCTTTACAGCCACCGGACGCTCCTCCGCCATTTCCGGGTCTTCGACGCAGCGTTTGCGGAAGTTCCGCATATCGTCTGCTTTGCCGTCAAGGCCAATTCAAATACGTCGATCCTCAGGATCTTCGTCAGGGAGGGGGGCGGCATGGATATTGTCTCCGGAGGGGAACTCTACCGCGCCCTGAAGGCGGGCGCCGAGCCGGAGAAAATTGTTTACTCCGGAGTGGGCAAGCGGGACGAGGAGATCGATTTTGCGCTTCAGACCGGCATCCTCATGTTCAACGTGGAATCCGCCCAGGAACTCGAGACGATCAACGCCAGGGCCGAGCGGCTGGGTGTCCGCGCGGGGATCGGGCTCCGGGTGAATCCGGATGTCGATCCGCAAACCCACCCCCATATCTCGACGGGCCTCAGGGAGAACAAATTCGGGATCGATGTCGAGGCTTCGCTCATCGCCTACCGGCAGGCGGCCGGCATGAAGCATCTTGACATCAAGGGGGTGAGCTGCCATATCGGATCGCAGGTGACCAAGATCTCTCCCTTCATCGATGCCATCGCCCGGTTAAAGGAACTGATAGGGCGGCTCAGGGAAGGGGGGATAATGATCCGTTATCTCGATCTGGGCGGCGGGCTGGGGATCACCTACGACCGGGAGACGCCTCCGCACCCCTCGGAATACGCCCGCGCAATCATCGACGCCGCAAAGGAGATGGACTGCACCTTTATCTTCGAGCCGGGTCGGGTGATCGTCGGGAATGCGGGGGCCCTGGTGAGCCGGGTTCTGTACACCAAGGGGAACGTCGGGAAGAGGTTCATCATCATCGACGCCGGGATGAATGACCTGATCCGCCCGAGCCTCTACGGCTCATACCACAAGATTCAACCGGTACTTCGTCGGGCGGAGAGAGGGGAGATCACCGCGGATGTGGTCGGCCCGATCTGTGAATCCGGCGATTTCGTGGCCAAGGGGCGAAAACTCCCTGCGTTCGAGCGGGGAGAGCTGTTGGCCGTGATGAGCGCCGGAGCTTACGGTTTCACCATGTCGTCCACATACAATTCCCGTCCCCGGATACCGGAGATCCTGGTCCGGGATGACCGGTGGCATGTCATACGGAAACGGGAGACATGGGGAGATCTGATCCTCGGTGAGGAAATTCCCGAATTTATGAGAGACAAATAGGATGTGAAGGAGGGGTTATGTTTGGAGGTGCAATCGTTGCGATTGTTACGCCGTTTAAGGACGGCAGGGTGGATGAGGAGGCCCTGCGGAAACTGATCGAGGAGCAGATCGACGCCGGGACGGACGGAATCGCCCCCTGCGGCACGACGGGTGAGTCGACCACCCTCTCGCATCTGGAGCACGACCGTGTGATCGAAATCACGGTCGATGCGGTGAACAAGCGGGTTCCCGTCATCGCCGGCACGGGCTCCAACAGCACGGCGGAAGCGCTCCGTCTGACGCGGCACGCCTGGGAGGCGGGCGCCGACGGGGCGCTGATTGTCTGCCCGTACTACAACCGTCCGACTCAGGAGGGGCTCTACCATCACTACCGGACAATCGCGGAAGAGGTTCCGATTCCCGTCATCATCTACAACATTGCCGGAAGGACGGGGGTAAACATGCAGACGGAGACCCTGGCGCGGCTGGCGAAGCTCAAAAACATCGTCGGCGTCAAGGAGGCGTCCGGTTCGCTCAAGCAGATGAGCGATGTCATCGAGTTCTGCGGGCCGGACTTCGATGTGCTCTCCGGGGACGACATCTTTACCCTGGCGCTGATGGCCATCGGGGGGAAGGGGGTCATCTCGGTCATCTCCAATGTCGTACCGGCCGACATGGCGGGGATGGTCGACGCCTTCATGGCCGGGGATCTGGAAAAGGCGCGCGCCCTTCATTACAAGATGAGCCCCCTGATCGACGCCCTCTTTATCGAGACGAACCCGATACCGGTGAAAACGGCTATGGCGATGATGGGAAAGATCGATCCGGAATTGCGTCTCCCGCTTTGCCGGATGGCGGAAAAGAATGAAGCGGTATTGAAAAAAGCGATGCAGCAGTACGGGTTGATCGGTTAAACAGGAGAAAGCAATGATCAGGGCGATTGTGACAGGCGCCGGCGGCAGGATGGGGGGAAGGATCGTTACGCTGATCGCCGATACGAACGGGATCGAACTGGCGGGCGCCGTGGAGAGGAAGGGACATCCTCTCATCGGCAGGGATGTCGGCGAGGGGCTGGGGCTGGGCCCAACCGGCATCCTGATCGGGGACGACCTGGCCGGATGTATCGAGAAGGGGGACGTGGTCATCGATTTTACCGCCCACGAGGTGTCCGCCGCCCATCTGGAGATCGCCGCGGAAAAGGGTCGGGCGATCGTCATCGGGAGTACGGGCTTTACCGCAGAAGAGCAGAAACGGGCCCGGGAGCTGGCAGCTGATGTCCGGTGTATTATAGCCCCCAACATGAGCGTCGGCGTCAATTGCCTCTTCAAGGTCCTGGCCGACGTTGCCGGAATCCTCGGCGAGGAGTACGACGTGGAGATCGTCGAGGCCCACCATCACATGAAAAAAGACGCCCCGAGCGGCACCGCGCTCAAGATAGCGGAGGTGATCGCGGAGAGCCTCGGCAGGGACCTCGACAAGGTCGGTGTGTACAGCCGCAAAGGGATGATCGGAGAACGGACGAAAGCGGAGATCGGCATCCAGACTCTCCGGGCGGGCGACATCGTCGGTGAACATACGGTGATTTTCGGCGGGATGGGGGAGCGGCTGGAATTCATCCACCGGGCTCACAGCCGGGACAATTTCGCCCGAGGCGCAATCCGGGCCGCCCTTTGGCTGGTCGGCCAAGAGAACGGCATTTACGACATGCAGGATGTCCTCGGTCTGCGTCGGACGTAGCGGGGGTTGCGATGGGGTGTCCAAGTCCGGGGGGCGGTGCGGTCGCCGGCGTTGTCGCCTTCATCGGGATCGGCGCCAACATGGGAAGGCCGGCCGCGGCGTGCCGGGAGGCGCTCGTTAAACTGGCGGAGATTCCGGGGGTCAGGCTGCTCCGTGCATCGCCGCTATACCGGACGGAGCCTGTCGGGCCGCAGGAACAGGCGTGGTTCATCAATGCCGTGGCCGAGATACGGTCGGACCTGTCGCCCCGGGAGCTTTTTACGGCATTGAAGGAGATCGAACGGCGGATGGGCAGGATCGCGGGGACAAAGTGGGGGCCGCGGGTGATCGATCTGGATCTTCTCCTCTATGGTCAGGAGGTCGTTCGGGAGGAGGGATTGGTCATCCCGCATCCGGAGCTGCACCGGCGGCGTTTCGTTCTCGTTCCGCTCTGCGGGCTCGCCTCCTATGCGATTCATCCCGCATTCGGAGTAACCATTCGCGGTCTGCTGGATCGCCTGGAGGATACGGCCAGGGTGGAATTGTACGATAACGGGTTGGGTGTTGAAAAATGATTTTCAAGCTGATGATAGGTATTGTTCTGCTTTATCTCCTCTACAGGCTGACCAGGTCGTGGAAACGGGTGGGTGCGGCGACCAAGGCAAAGCCGCTCGCCACCGGTGAAGATCTGGTGGAGGATCCGCTATGCCATACCTATGTCCCGGTGACCCATGCCCGCCGTGTCGAGATCGATGGGAAGACAGTCTATTTCTGCTCCGAAAAATGCCTGAAACAGTATAAGCTGGAAAGAAAACAGCAGTAAAGGGACTCTTTTTATGATCGATTTCATGAAGCGTTTGTTCGACAGGATCCCTATCGCGCCCGAGATGAGGGATGTTTTCAATCTCCCCAACACCATTTCGTTAATCCGCATGGGGGTCATCCCGATACTTTTCTTCCTCCTTCTTTCCCCGCGACCGCTCATGAGCCTCGTCATCGCCGTACTTTTTATTGCCGCTGCTCTGACCGATCTGTTGGACGGCTATATCGCCCGCAGGTATCATATTGTAACGACGATGGGCAAATTTCTCGATCCCATTGCCGACAAGCTGATCGTCAATACGGCGATGATCATGCTGATACCGATCGGACGCATTCCCACCTGGATCGCGGCAATGATCATCATCCGCGATTTCATCGTGGATGGAATACGCAATATCGCCTCCTCCGAGGGGCTGATCATCGATGCAAGCCCGCTGGGGAAACGGAAAACCCTCTGTCAGATCTTTGCCGTTTCCGCCCTGATGATCCATTATCCCTTTTTCGGCGTTGATGCCCATGCCGTCGGTATGGTCATCCTTTACATCGCCCTGGTTCTTACGGTCCTGTCCGGGGTCGATTACTTCATGAGATTTTACCGGACAAGCATTAATAAAAGCATAAAAATCATATCGATTTACGGATTGAGCGCGGTCACAAGTTTTTTGTTGACAAACAAAGAAGTTTTGCTATAGTCACGCGCCATCACATCACGAGCGGGCGTAACTCAGTGGTAGAGTGCCACCTTGCCAAGGTGGACGTCGACGGTTCAAATCCGTTCGCCCGCTCCATTTTAATCAAAAACGGCGGCATAGCCAAGTGGCTAAGGCAGCGGTCTGCAAAACCGTTATTCCCCGGTTCAAGTCCGGGTGCCGCCTCCATTAAAATCAAGACGTTAAGAGCGTTATTCATTGACCGCCCCTTCTTGTCCGTGTTGTTTTTGTGAAGTTGGCAAAGATGTCAAGGCTTGGTCCAAGATGTCAACGGCCTTGACTTTATGGGATGGGGCAAGGTGGGCATATCGGAGGGTCATGGTCAGGGTCTTGTGGCCTAAAAGCTCTTTGACGGTTGTGATATCAATGCCCGCCATGACAAGGTGAGAAGCAAAGCAGTGCCGAAGGTCGTGGAAGTGGAAGTCTTTCAGCTTGGCCCGTCTGCAAGCTGCCTCAAAGGATTTTTGAACATTCAGGAAAGCCTTCCCTGTTGATTTGGTTTCCCCGGTTGAATCGTCAAAAACAACCCGGTAAAAAACATAAGGCACGTCAATCCGTCGCGGCTTCTTGACGGTTCCCTTGAATAGTTCTTGAAGGGTTGCCCGTAACGTAGCATTGATGGGGATTTCCCGCCGTTCGCCGTTCTTCGTCATTCCGCTGTCTAACAGGATGAAGCCATTATCCAGGTCAACGTTATCCCATTTCAGGGAAAGGATTTCGCCTTTCCTCATCCCGGTATTAAGGGCCGTAATGACAATCGGCTTCAGATAATCCGCGCAAGCATCAATCAGGGTGCGACATTCTTCTTTTGATAGGTAGCGCAAGCGGCGGTTGTTTTCCTCAAGCATCTTTGCGCGCCGGACTCGCTTCAGGGTTTCTTCCTCGACCATGTCCCATTCAACGGCCTTCGTGAACATATGCTTCAAAATTGCAATATGACGGTTGACTGTTCCGGGTTTGTTTGCGACAACCTCTTCCGTCTTCAAGACCTTCTTTCCCGCTTGAAGCCTTTCGGACTGGTAAGAATCGACAAGCCTTGTATCGAATCGCCGCAAGGGTAGGGTGCCGAACCTGTCCTTCAGTTGCGCCACAACAAGCCCCTTCTGTTTGAAAGCCCGCTGTCGTTCTGCCCATTTCAGATAATCGGTAGCAAGGTCATTGAAAGTATGGTTCGCAATGTGCTTGACTTCCGGCATCTTGCCTTCCCGGATATTTTGCCGCTTCTTGATAAGAATGGTTTCCGCATCCTTGAATTTATCTGACCTCGATGTTTCACGGATTATCTTTCCGTCAAGGCCAGCGTAGGCAATCCAGTAAACATTCCCGCGCTTATAAATTCCCTTCCCCTTTGCCATGTTCGTTCCCCTTTCCTTTTCCGTTGTCTTTGAGACTGAAAACATCATCCGTTATGAATCGCATCAATATAACCGGCTTCCCATTCTTCGTGACTATCACCTCCCCTTTTGATTTCTCGATTTCCGACACAATTTGTGTCGCCTTTTGCCTAAGTTCTGATACTGTATAAAACTTCATGATTTCAATACCTCCGCCCTTTGTTGTCTATTATTATAGTCATTATATTGCATTTGTCAAGATGTTTTTTTCAAGGTTCACAATTCAATTCACAGTGGTTTCTAAGCTGCATATATTATTAGCATTTCAAGCCCATATAACGGATAAATAAACCGTTAGCCTTCAATACCTGGGCGAAGCAAGCGGGCCAGCTTTCAGGGCTTTGTCAAGGTCTCGCTGCCTGAATTTATAGGTCTTGCCGGTCTTGAAGCATGGTATCATTCCCGCCCTTGCCTTGTCTCGAATCCATTCTTCCGTGACATTCAGGTATGAAGCCGCTTCCTTTGAATTCCGTATGGCGTTACTTTCCGTTTGCTTGTTTTGAATGAGGCATGGTTTCAGGTCTTCAATGACCATGTCCTTTATCATGGTTGCCAGGGCCTTGATGTCTTGGGGTTCAAATTCAATCTTCATGGTCTATCTGTCCTTTCGTCAAGACCATTCTCGATTGTTTCGATAAATGGGTTGTGTCGTCGCTTCATGGTTTGCCTGTCCTGCTTGCAGATAAGCCCCAGGTTCAACGTTCGCTTGCCTTGCCATAGGAAGGGGGCAGCCCCCCCGCCGTACGCCGGTGGCAGGGGTTGAATACTTTCGGATTTTCTCATTCTATCGCCCCCGCCATTGAGAATTCACAAAACAGGTGAATCAACCCGCACCGGCTTAAAGTCTATCGTCACCGGCTCATCCGATGTAAGCCCCTGCTCCCGCCGCAAGGCTTCGCTGCCCCCACCGATGAAGGATGGACCCACCCAG
>MICN01000076.1 GCA_001829875.1 Syntrophus sp. GWC2_56_31 | reverse complement strand
TTTGAAGAGGAAGGATTCGAGCTGGGAGAGGGTGATCTTTTCCGTGGGCAAAACTCATTCCTCCTTGTATCGTATAACTGAATAACGCGCGGAGCTGCTTTGATTTACCCTGTCCGACACGTTTCTAATGATGCTTCAAATGATGGCTGCGTCCTCCTTTTGAAGGATGGATACCTTGCAAAACGCATAATCTTACCGTTATGGTTTATGATATTGCATAGTTCTCGAATTCAGTCAATCAATGACTTCAGGATATTAAACTTGACATTCCCAAAATTATCTGATGTTTAGATTGCCTCTGCCCGATTTATTCGGGTGGGAGATCAGGACAAGAAAGTGGGGAATCATGACAAAGGAAGAAAAGATTGAAGCCGTCAAGCAGCGGGCCAGAAAGAATTTTACACTGGGGTACAATTGTGCGGAATGTGTAACCGAGGCGGTGCTCAGCGAGATAGACACGGGCCTTCCTCCGGAAATCAAGAAAGTGGCCACGGGTTTCGGCGGGGGCGTCGGGCTCTTCGGCGATACCTGCGGGGCTATAGCAGGCGCAGTCATTTCTGTCGGCGCTGTACATGGCCGTAGCGCCCTACCGGAAGGCGACGGAAAAGAGGCGGTGAAAAAGTCGGCCAATCAATTATACGGGAGACCGGGACTTTATCGCCTTTTCAATCAAATCCCGAATCGATTCAAAGATAAATACGGTTTTACCCTATGCAGGGATCTGACATCCAAATGGCAGGAGAGCTGGCTCTGTCGTGATCATGCCCTCCATTGCCGGGAGATCATCACGGATGCGGCGGCCATCGCAGCGGAACTGATCATGACGGAACGGGATGAGGCCGCTTCCCGACCCTTTGGCAGCAACGTGGAAAACCTCAAGGATCCCGACGCCGATCAATCCGACAAGGCGACCTGAGGAACGGCACAGGGAGCAGGTTGCTCCTGAAAATCATTTTAATACCCATTTCCTTCAGGCAATGGTCAACCTCTGCTCCTCAATCGGAACGATCGGCTGCGCCTTCAGCCTGTCAAGAATAAGGAGTTCCCGGTTCTCCGTGTAATATTTATGAACGACGGCCATGACCAGGAACGGCGGATAAAGGACAACAACCATCTGAGCGATATAACGGACGGCCAAGAGGCGTTCGTGACTTCCAAAAAGGCTGAATATGCCGTAAAAGCCGAACAGAATCGGCAGAAGGGCGCTAAGATATTTTCCGATGATCTTGATTTCCCCGGTTTTCCTGTTGTGCCGGCGGATGCCCAGATCATCCAGCGACCAGAGAAACGAGAGCAACAGCGAGGTCGTCACGGCAACGGCCGTGGCGCTCAGAAATCGCCCCCACTGGAACTGTGCCGGGGGAAGAACGATGGAGGAAGCCGTCGTCGAGCTTGTGGAGATTTGCACCAGCGCGATCAGTTTGGTTGCGATGAGCATGGCCAACCCGATCCCCTGAAAGGGCCGGATGAGCCAGATTTTCCAGGGGATGCGGACGGGATAACTTTCCTCCACGATCTGGATCAGACGAAGATTGCGCCTGTTCAAGAGACCCTGCATGAGCCCGCAGACATGGGGAAGCAAAGGGATGGGAGCGATCAGGATGACCAGGAACCGAAAGAAGCGCAGAAGGATTTTTCCCACCGATTCCATTCCAACGGCGAAGGTCAATTCTGAGAAGAAGACAGGGTACACCAGCGTCGCGAGGAGAACGGCCGATGCAGGCCATGTTTCGACGATCGTTTTCTTCAGAATCTCTAATGCGGAACGATCACCCGGGAAAACCCTCTTCATGGCCATTCCCTATCACGGCCCTGCAGGTCAAGGACCTTCTTCATCCGCTGATATCCCTGCTTTTAAAAATAATACCCTATCCGGAATTCGATCCGATAGTCGTTCTGCTTCTCCCCGAATTCCGTGTTTTTTGCCCCGATGATGAACGTGGTCCGGAATCGTAGCTCTAGGTTGGTGATCCCGGTATAGAGCAACTCCGGGGTCAGGGAAAAACTTTTATCCTCCAGGTTCGTCATCCACGTCAGCGCAGGCGTAAGATACAGGATGTCGAAAGGCTCCTTCTGGCTCAAACGCACGTAGAGATAGTCCCGCATGGAATTGGACCTGCCATAAGCGCCTTCCGCCATCGTCTGGGCATTGACCAGGGTGGACGCATTCCCCGTAGCGTTGTATAACTCATACCCTCTGTCGATGAAGGCATAATAGTTCTTCATGTCATCGCCGCCGAAGCCGGTATCATTGTGGTAATATTCGACAATGGTGGTCAGATCAAAGGTCGTCAAATAGCGGATGCCGGCGAGGTAGCTCCGGGCGTCCCCTTCCACGAGGCGAGATTTGCCGGCGGCGTCCAAAACATTCTTCTGATGGTTCCGGATATAGGCAAATTCCCCGTGGATCTCAAGATTGGTCGAGATGTTTCGCGAAAAATCAACCCCGTAACGATCCGTCCGGCTTCCGCCCGTCAGAAATAAAAGATCGATATCCGTGTCGTACAGAAGGAAATAGAATCGACCCGCGACGTTCATCTGGTTTCGGGTTCCAAAGCCGTCGTTCACATTCTCGTAAACCGGCAGGAGAACCGGCGTGAAGGAGAAGGTTTTCAAAGGGCCGTCGAAGCTTTTGATGTAGTCCGCCGTGGCGACGATATACCCTTCGAGCGCCAGTTCGGGATCGTCGGGGTCTTTGGGCCTATCCACAAACGCCGCGGGGCTCCAGGCGTATCCCTTGCCCCACCTCATCACCTTCTTCCCCGTTTCGACCTTCAGCGACGATGATGGCTTGACCGAGACATACGCCTCGTGGAACACCGTCCGTTCGGAGGTTCCGGCATAGGTGTCCTTCAGATCGGTATTCGTCCTGGCATAGACCCTGTAGAACCCCCTTTCGTAGCTGCCCTCCAGTTGCACCCTGCCGTTCCACTCGGGCAGCGTCTGTCCCTGCGGTGCGTTGTAGAAGCGCAGCTTGTAAAAGGCGGCTTCGCGGTCGAGGCCGAAAAGGAGCGGTTTGAACTCGACATACCCCCCCAGATGGTAGGGCTTCTTCTCGATCTCCGCTGGATCGAACGTGTAGGACTCCCCGGCAGCGCCCATCGCCGGCAGGAAGAGACAGAAAAGCAAACCTATTGCAAGTCGGCATTTTTTCATCTATCGCAGAGACTCCAGGTTGGGCATGAAGGTCAGGGTGAAGACCTCATCTTTGAAATCCCGCTTCTTGACCTTGGCATAGATCATCACGGACTTGTAACCCTTGAAGAGGGGGCTGTCCGTCTCGATCACCGAGGGGCGCGCGATGCCGCCGCCGAAATCCTTGCGGTCCTTGAAGTACAGGGTCTTGATGAGCATGCCTGCCTCGGTAAGGCATTCGACCTTTACAGGCTGGGTCTGCTTTTTGTCCACCCACATCTTGAGGCGGTCGTAGGCCACCTCCTTCGTCTTCGCCTTGAGGTAAAGAAGAATCTCCCCTCCGGCTTCTTCCAGCTTTTCCACGTTGTACTCGGTGGAATAGTCGAGGTTCAGTATGTCGGCATTGTTAAAGACGCCGCCCACAATGGATTGGAGGCTCGTTATCCGGATCGGTTTGCCGACGTTGGGGATATAGAGCCACATATTATCCCCCAGCCGCAGGGTGCTTCTCCCCTTTTCGCTGGCCGGGGCCAGGAAGAGGGCGGCGATTTTGTCCTTCCCCTTCTTCACGGAAAACAGGGTGAATTCCTTTTTTGCGCCGCTTGGCTCCACGTTGATCAGCTTGCGGTACATCTCGTAGGATTCCGGGTTCAGCCCCCGGTCCACCTGCTCGAGGAGCCGGTCGCCGTCGAGTGCAAAGGCCGGGGCGCCGAGAAGAATGGCGATAAGCGCAACAACGATGGTTTTGATCATTACAATGTCCTCATTTCTTTCTATACGTGTCTCAGGGCGTCGATCGGCTCCATACGCGACGCCCGGAGGGCCGGTTGAAGGCTGGCGATGACGGAGACCAGGATCACGATCGCCGAGACGGTCCACAGATCCGCCGGTACGAGCGAGGCGGAAAGGATGATCCCTTTTTGCAGGCCGAAATCAAAGGCGATTTTGGCCATGTTGATCCCCCAGAGGAGGATGACGCCCAGGACGCCGCCGCTGATCGCCCCCAGTACCCCCAGGCAGAGTCCTTCGATGAGAAACATCGAGAGGATCTTCCGGGGCGGCGTTCCGATGGCCGCGATGGTCCCGATCTCACGGATCCGCTCGTAGACGGCCATGATCATGACGTTCATGATGCTGATCAGGACGATGGCGATGAGCATCAGTTTGATGAAGAAGGTCATCAGGTCGATCATCCGGGCGATGTTGTAGAATGGCGAGAGCTTTTCCCAGTTGTGGACCTCGAAGATTGGTTTCCCCGCCTTGTCGACCTCGCCGGCCAGAAGTGCATCCAGCCGATCGGTCACCGGAACCAGTTTGTCGAAATCCTTCAGCCGAATGGCGATCTCGCTGATCTCCATCTCCGTCATGCGCAGGAGCTCCACGGCGTCCTCGATATGCACATAGCCGTCCCGCCCCCCGGGACCCGTGGCGCTTTCCATGAGGCCCGCCACCTTGAACTGCTTGCCATTGACCGAGCCGTCCTTGTTTGTGGCAACGATGACGACGGCGTCGCCGACCTTGACCCCCATGCCCCAGGCCAAGAGGATGGGGATGAGGATCTCCCCTTTTTCTATCGCCGCTTTCCCTTCCGTGATTCTTGACGGCAGGAGCGGAACCGTCTTGAATTCACGCTCCGGGTAGACGCCGTTGAGGCGGATGTTGGTCGTTTCGGTAAAATTGCTGAACATGGCGCCGAACTTGATCCTCGGCGAAGCGCTTTCCACTTCTTTTAGCGATCTGAGGGCCGTCTCCACCTTCTTCATCGCACCAGGGGGAAGGTTCATGTTGAGGGGAAGGTTTTCGATGGAGGCCACGTATCCCTTGTGATGCACCTGGAGATGACCGATCATTGAATCGGTGATCTGGCCGATCATCATGGCCTTGAAGGAGCCGGAAACGGAGATGAAGATCAGGACGAACACCACGCCGATCGTGATGAGCGAGGCGGTCAACAGCGTTCTTCTCCTGTACCGGAGAAGATTCCGGATAGCGATTTTGAATAGATCAGCCATGGGATCCCTCCTTCTTCACATCCCTTCCCTGCAACGCGCCGTCGGTCAGGGTGTAGATAATCTCCGCCTCTCCGACGATCTTGGGGTCGTGGGTAGAGAAGATGAATGTAGTTTCCAGCTCGTCGCGCAGCTTTTTCATCAGGTTGATGACCGTGTACGCGGTCGCGGAATCGAGGTTCGCCGTCGGCTCATCGGCCAGGACGAGCCGGGGATTCGTCGCCAGCGCCCGGGCGATAGCCACCCGCTGTTTCTGCCCGCCGGAAATCTGGTCGGGATACTTGTCTTTCTGCCCGGTCATTTCGACCCCTTCGAGAAACCGCTCCACCCGGGCCTTTCGCTCCGCCGCCGGCAGGGACTGCACCATCAGCAGGGGATACTCGATGTTCTCATAGACGGTGAGGACCGGAATAAGGTTGAAGTCCTGAAAAATAAACCCGATGTTTTTCCCCCTAAACGCGGCGCTCGCCCTGCGGTTCAGAGCGGAGACGTCGGTGTCCGCAACCGTCAGGACTCCCTCGGTCGGCTTGTCGAGACAGCCGATCAGGTTGAGGAGCGTCGTCTTGCCGCTCCCGGAAGGCCCGACGAAGGAGACGAACGAGGCCGGTTCAATCTCGAAACTGATATCTTTCAGGGCGTGGACAGCCACCTCCCCCACCTGGTAATCCTTGCCGATACGATCCGCTGAAATCAACTTCACCTTCGTATTCTCCTTTCTTGCCGCCCCCGCTTCTTCTTACTGAAGACCGTGGGATCCTCTTACCGCCGAACGCCCGCCTGAGGAAGCACGGGATCCCTCGCTCCCGGACCGCGTTCGTGGCCGCCCCTCATGCCGGGGCCGCCCATCCGCAGCATCATGCGCCCGGGTCCGTGTGACCGGATCTTCGCCTGCTGCTCGGGTGTCAAAATCTGCCGCACATCCAGAAGATATGTCGTGATCCTCTCCATCAGTTGATTGCGCAGGGCCTGGACCTCTTTCTGGAGGACCAGGATGCTCTCCCGCTCCGGCGTCTTGGCCAACCATAGGCCCCTCAATTCCCTGCTGCCGGCGTACAACCGGTCCTGAAGGGGTTCGATGTCCTTCAGGTGCGCCTCCCGCAGGGTGTTGATCTTTTCCCGCTGCTCGGCCGTCAGGTCGAGGTCGCCCTTCTCGGCAATATCCTCGACGTTCCCGGGGCCGCTCCCGTATCCCGCCCTCATTTCCCGGTGAGCCATCGCAGGGGCGGCGGCGGCCAACACCAGGATACACACGGCAACGCTCATCCTCAGTTTTCTCATCACACCCTCGCTACGGCTCACCTGTTTAAGACTTTTAATACCTTCTTGTCGTTTGCAGTCTTGAGGATGATCGTCATTTTCCCCTTTACGGGGCTTCCGTAAATATAGCTGATATCGACCCCTGCATCTGAAATTTTTTTGGCGACCCTCTGCAATTCCCCAATTTTATTTGGCATCTCCACTGCAATCATATCATCCACGCTGACCTCCGCCCCCATATGGGATACGATTTTCTTTGCCTTTGCAGGGTTGTCGGTCATCAGCATAAAAAACCCC
>MICN01000075.1:1026-23671 GCA_001829875.1 Syntrophus sp. GWC2_56_31 | reverse complement strand
ATCCCCGCCCCTTCAAAGGCCGGTCCCGCGGAACAGGAAACGCTCGCGAGCCAGTCTTTATTTCCCAGGACGATCTCGCCGTTGGTGCCGATGTCCATGTAGAGCGTCAAGGCTTCGCGCTGGAAGATGCCCGATCCCAAAACCCCCGCCACGATGTCGCCCCCCACGTAACTGGCAACCATGGGAAAGGTATACACATGCACGTGTTCGCCGATATTCACACCCAAGTGTATGGCCCGCACGGGGGGGATGAAATGGGCGGTGGGGACATACGGCGCCTCGCGGATATACTTCGGATCGATACCCAAGAACAACTGCGTCATGGTGGTGTTCCCCGCCACGACCATGTGGGAGATGAGGGAGCGTTCGATGCCGCTCATCCTCACCAGTTCGTCGATGATGCCGTTGATGGTGCCGACGACCGTTTCCTGCATTTTTTCCAGGCCGCCCGGCTTCGCTGCATAGACGATGCGCGTGATCACGTCTTCCCCGAAAGCGATCTGGGCGTTGTAATCGGACGCCTCCGCAAGGGCAAAAAGCTTCGTTCCATCGCACAGGCCGTCGGGACAGGCAACCACCTTGCACTCGTTGAGATTCAGCAATTGACCGAAAATGGTCGTGGTGCCGATATCGATGACGATGGAGTAGTTCTGCTGCCGGTTATCCCCCGCCTCCACATTGATCAGCTTATACCCTTTTTTCGTGAGAACGAGGGTCACGGTCACCTTCCAATTGGCCTGCCGCAGGATGCGGCTAAATTTCCTGATAACCCTAAAGTCGGTGGAAATCCCGTTCATGCCGTGCAGGCGGTTTATGGCCGTGATCAAGCGCGTCAGATCGCTGACGTTGTCTTCGATGCTGGGCGGGTCAAGCTCGACATATCTTTTAAAGACGGTGGGATCCACATCCCATCCCTGGACAAGCTGGTAAATGTCTTTAGGAGAGAGAAGGTAAGAGCCCTGTTCCCTGTCGCCTTTGAGGGCCAGCGCCGATTTGTCCACCTGCGATTCCAGAGGGATTTCCACATCGAGATCCCCTCTGATCGAAGTCAGGCAGGCCAGACGAAACCCTTCCTTGTACTCCGCGGGCGAGAGCCTGTCGTGCATCGGGGAATCGGCAGCGCCGCCGACGATCTTGACCCTGCATTTTCCGCAGGTTCCGCTGCCGCCGCAGGAGGCGTTGATGTGTATCCCCGCCTCCATCGCCGCCTGAAGGAGATTTTCTCCCTCAACGACAGCGACGCTCCTCCCGCTCGGATGAAAGCTGACCTTGATCTGATCCATTCAATGATACGCAAACACGAAAGAAAAGCCGGTTGCAGGAACGATCCGAACCGCTGCCTGCGGACAGCCGCTTCCTTCCGCTGTTCCCTCTTTCTTCTATCAATTCGCTCGAGCAGTCAGTTTCGCATAAATGGCGTCAACCGACGACTTGATTGCCTGGTTCTGGATAATCGGCACACCCCGCATCTGGGCATCGACCAGACCCGCATCGTAAGGGATGACGCCGAGCATATCCAGGTCCTTGACTCCTTTTCTGATATACGCTTCTTCATCGGCGTTGCGTACCTTGTTGCCGACGATTGCCAGTTCTTGAATGCCGATGTCGTTGGCCAATTTCTTCACACGGTGAGCCGTTTCCATACTCGCCTGCCCCGGTTCCACCACGATGATGAGCCGGTCTACCGCTTTCGCCGTGCCCCGGCTGAGGTGTTCGATCCCGGCGGCCATGTCCAGGATGACCATTTCATCCCGCCTCAGGAGCAAATGCGACATCAGCGCGCCCAGCAGTACGTTTTCCGGGCAGTAACAGCCGCTGCCGCCTCTTTTGACCTCACCCATCACCAGCAGGCGGATGCCGTTGTGCGTGAGCGAGTATTCGTCGGGCAGGTCGTCCACTCTCGGGTTAAGCTTGAAATACGCACCGCCGGCCGACTCCTTGGCCCCGGTTCGCTCCCGAATAAGTTCTTTTAGATGGGAAATCGGAACGATTTTATCGGAATCCGGAAAACCGAGGGAGGCGCCAAGATTGGCATCGGGGTCGGCATCGATAGCTATGACACCATAACCGTCATGCGCAAATGCCTGTGCTAAAAAAGCGCTCAGGAGCGTCTTGCCGACCCCCCCCTTACCGCTGACTGCAATCTTCATCACTCCTTGTTCACCTGCCCATCAATGGGTTCTCAACATCCTAGAACACGTAGCGGTCTTATAGCTATAATACCCGTCCCTGTCAACCTCTTTGTACAAAAAAATTGAGTCAAAGGGTCACGATTTCGTAAAAAGCAAATTTCCTCCCCCGCTCGCCGCAGAGACGACGGGTGGTTAAGCCGTCAGCAGGATTTTTTGACTTTTTGCGGGGGTATCAAATATAATGCCCCCACAGTTCATATCCCATCACCAAAGGAGCACGCTATGGAAAGCAGAATCGCCAAGGCTATCGAAACAAAATACCCTCCCATTGCAATCGTTTGGACCGATGAAAAACCCGAAGGGGCCACGCAGTTCCAGGAGGGAAGATGGGGCTGCATCATGTGGCTCGCCGCCTCCGCCGCCAAGGGTCGTCCGGCGGCATGCGACGCAGCGACATTCGGATGCGTCGGCGGCGGGGTCGGGATGGGTTTCGGAGACCGGTATAAGAGTTTCCCCGGCAGCGAGGAGGGGTTCTGCCATTTCCTCTCATCCGGCATCGAGGGGTGGGCGGAAGGTCCCGCCATAGCGGAGGCGGTCAAACCATTCCTCCAGGCAGAGACCTACGACAATTTCATCCACGGCGAGCGGTACGTCAAGACACCCGAACAGGTGAAACGGTTCCTCGCGTGCCTCCCCATTACCCAGATACCGAAGCGCTACGTCGTCTTCCGGCCGCTGGACGATGTCGCTTCCGGAGAAGAGCCGCCGCAGACCGTGATCTTTTTCGCTGATCCCGACGAACTCTCCGCCCTGGTGGTTCTGGCCAACTACGGCCGGGGGGACAACGAAAACGTCATCATCCCCTGGGCCGCCGGCTGCCAGACGATCGGCATCTACCCCTACCGGGAGGCGAACGCCGAACAGCCGCGGGCGGTCGTAGGGCTGACCGACCTCTCCGCTCGGGTTTTCATCCGGAAACAGCTCGGAGACCACCTACTGAGCTTCGCCATGCCCTTTGCCCTGTTCCAGGAGATGGAGGCGAATGTGGAGGGATCGTTTCTCCAGCGCCACACGTGGCAGGAATTGCTCGCGACAAAAAGATGACGGCTTCGGCTACGTAAAAAGGCCGGATGCTGCGTTGCGCGTCATCCTTCGTCATTGCGGCGTACGCAACAGTACGCCTCACTCCTCAGGATTCGCGCGCCTTGCCTGCGGCCTTTTTACGAAGCCGTCCTATTTTCGCGACTTGAGAGCTTGGGAAATCATGTCCCGGAAGCACGCATTGGAGATTTTTCGGGGTCCCCTGCCCCCGCAGCGAAGCGAGGAGGTGCAGGGTCGAAAAATGTCCAGCGTGCGGAGGGAGCATGGTTTCCAAAGCTCTCATCCCTTTTCTTCGCTATGGATTTCGCGCTTGAACCGGGTTTCGAATATCGAATAAAGCGTGGGAATGAATACCAGGGTCAGCAGAGTAGAGACGGTCAGCCCACCGATAACGGCGATGGCCATAGGCGCATTCGATTCCGATCCCTCCCCCAGTCCGACCGCCATCGGGATAAGTCCCAGAATCGTGCAGAGCGTGGTCATGAGGATCGGCCGCAAACGGGTGCGTCCCCCCAGGACCAGGGCCTCCTGCAATCCCATTCCCCTCCCTCGTAGTCGATTGGTGTAGTCGATCAGAAGAATCCCGTTGCTGACGACGATCCCGGCCATCATGATGATGCCCATGAAGGAGGTGACCGAAAGATTGGTTTCGGTAAGGAAGAGCGCCCAGATCACGCCGATCAACCCCAGAGGAACGGAGAACATGATAATGAAAGGATCGATGAGCGACTTGAACTGGGAGGCCAGGACCATGTACACAAGAATGACCGCAAGGATCAGGGCTCCCAGCAGCGAGGTGAACGATTCCCGCTGGCTTTCCACCGCACCGCTGAGTTTAATCTTGAAGTTCGGCGACAGCTGGATTTTATCCAGTTTCTCCTGGATCTCCGCAGCCACGCTGCCGAGGTCCCGCCCGAAGGTATTGGCGGTCACGTGGATAATGCGCTGTTGGTATTTGCGTTCGATCTGGATGGGTCCGACTCCGCGGGAAATGGTCGCCACGTTATCCAGCGAGATGGGCCGACCCAGGGCGTTAAAAAGAAAGATTTGACCGAGGTCGCCTACCGAAGCGCGGTCCGCCTCCTGAGCTCGCACCGTGATGTAATACTGGTTTCCGGTCTGCGGGTCGGAAAAGATGGAAGCCTGGAATCCATTGATAAACGCCTGGATGGATCGGGCGATCTGGGCCGTGCTCAGGCCGAGAAGCGCAGCCCGCTCCCGGTCGATGACGATGTTTTGCTGGGGATAGTCCGGCTCCCGGCTGACCCGGACGTCTTTGGCGCCGTGCGTCTGGCGGACGATGGCCGCTACCTGGTCGGCCAGTTTTTGAGCGGTCATGAAATCGTAACCCAGGATTTCGATGTCGATGGGGTTGTCATAGCCGAAGGAAATGAGCATGCGGACGATTCCGCCGGAGACGAAGAAGATGCGCACTCCGGGGAAGGACTGCAGAAGCTTGGGCCGGAGCTTGTCCATCAGTGCATCTGCCGACATTTTTCTCTTACCCGGATCGACCAGCTTAACCCGGATCCATCCCATATGCGGGCCGGTGTTCTGAGACCAGATCGCCGATAGCCCGGTGGGAACGCCGAAATTGACCTGGACGGCCCTGGTCTCCTTGCCGATCGTCTCCTGGACGACTTCTTCCATCTGGGCCGCAATGCGGGCAGACTCTTCGAGGCGCGAACCCACGGGCAGCTGGACGATGAAGCGAAACTGACTTTCGTCCATAGCGGGGAAGAACTCGCTGCCGATGAAGAAATAAAGCGGCAGGCTGCCCAGGAAAGCCGCGACCACAACGATGACAACCACTTTGCGACGGGCCAGGGCCCAGGTCAGGGTAGACTGATAAGCGGCATCGATCCGCTCAAAGAGTCCCTTCAACCGCCATTTCAGCCGATCCAGGGCAGAAGGAGAAGGGGGTAAGACGTCCTCGGTTTCCGGATGCAGGTATTTGCGGGAGAGAACCGGAATGACCGTCAGGGAGACGAAATAGGAGGCGACCAGGGAGAAAGCCACCGTCAAGGCGAGTGGCGTGAAAAGGAGCCGGGCAATGCCGGTGATGAAAACCACGGGGAGGAAGACCACGATCGTGGTGATGGTCGAAGCGAGAACGGCCAGGCCGACTTCGCCCGCACCCTTGATGGACGCCTCGTCGGGAGATTCGCCGGCGCTGCGATGGCGGTAGATGTTCTCCAGCACGACGATGGCATCGTCGACCAGACGGCCGACTCCCAGCGCCAGGCCGCCCAGGGTAAAGGTATTTAACGTCAGATTGTTGAAGTATAAAAGGATAAAAGCGCAGACGATCGAGATGGGGATGGAGAGGGAGACAATCATCGTGCTGCGAACGTTGCGCAGAAAGACCAGAATCACCAAAACGGCCAGAATCGCCCCCAGGATCGCCTCGTGCTGCAGGCTCTTGATCGAGTTCCGGATGTAGACGGATTGATCGAAGAGTTCCATCATGACCACGCCCGGGGGGAGCATCTTCTCTATCCTCGGCAGGGCCTTGCGGACGTCGTCCACCACCTGGATGGTATTGGTTCCCGACGTCTTTTGTACGGCAAGGGCCACCGCCGGCTGGCCGTTTACCCGGATGAGGTTGGTCTGATCCTGATAGGCATCCTTCACTACTCCGATATCCCGGATATACACCGGCCGCTTCTGGATGTTCGAAACGATGATATCTTCCATCGGCTTTACCAGGTTGAACTGGGTCTCGGTAAAGAGCCGGTAGTCATAGGGTCCGGCCTTGATGTCCCCCGTGGGGAGGATCAGATTGGCCTGCTGAACCGCCTGGATGACGTTGTCGGGGGACAGGCCGAAGGCCTGCAGCCGCTCCCGGTCAAAGTGCACGGAAATTTCCCTGATCTTTCCCCCGACAACCCTGGCGGAGGCGACGTTTGCCACATGCTCGATCTCGGGCTCGACGGTGTTATAGGCCAGGTCATAGAGTTGCCCCTCGTTGAGCCCCCCGCCCATGAGCGCGATGAAGACAACCGAGATTTGGGAGATGTCGAATTTCCTGATGATCGGATTTTCTACTTCCTTGGGCAGATCGCTGCGAACCAGGTTGACCGCCTGCAGCACATCGGATTGGGCGCTGTCCAGGTTGGTTCCCCAGTTGAAGGAGATCGTCACCAGCGATGCGCCCTGCCGGGAGATCGAGGAAACGTATTTCACCCCATTTACGGTGGAGACCGCTTTTTCCACCGGGTAGGTCACCATCCGTTCGATGTCCCGGGGGTTCGCGCCCTTGTAAAAGGTGGCCACGGTAATAGAGGGAAAGGTGATTTCCGGGAACATGTCCACGGGCATCTTGGAAAAGGAGATGGCGCCCAGGATGACGGCGACCAGGACCGCCATCAAGATGGTGATGGGGTTGCGCAGGGCAAATTTTGCGAGATTCACGTCCTTCGCTCCTTAGAGCTATTTGCTTTTTTCGGATTTGGCCGCCAGCCGCACCGGGATTCCATCGCGCAGGAACTCGTGGCCGGCTGTGACCACCTGCTCGCCGGGGCTCAGCCCCCGGGCGATTTCTACCACGGTGTCTTTTGAAATTCCCTTCTCGACAGGCCGGCGATGGACCTTGCCCTCTTTAAGAACGTAAACAAAATCCTTGTCCTCGCCTGTAATCAAAGCCTGGATAGGGACCAGGGTGGCTTTAGGATCGGAACGGAGAAGGATCTCCACTTTCCCGAACATCCCGGGGTTCAGTATGTAGCCGGGATTGGGAATCGTGATCTGGATTTCCGCGGTGCGCGACTGTATTTCCAAGGCCGGGGTGATGATGGCGATACGTCCCCGGAACGTGCGGTCAGGAAAGGCCATAACGGTGACCTGGACGGATTGGCCCTTCTGGAGCCGGATAAATTCCCTTTCGATCACATTCACCACCATCTTTACCTCGCCCAGGTCCATCAGAGTGAGGATGGGGGCGGTGTCCTTGACCATCGTTCCAGGGTCTACATGGCGCTTGGTGATACCGCCGTTCATGGGCGAGAGGATGACCAGGTTGGCCAGCTGGGCCTTGTTGAGGTCCAGAGTGGCTTTGGCCAGTCGGACCTGGGCCTCCGCCAGGGCGATGTCGTTCTCCCAGGTTTTCTGCAGGATGTTGTTCTGGGCCAGATCATAATTGGCTTTGACCACGTTCTGTTTCGTCCGGGCTTCGTCGAGCTGTTGCCGGGCGATAAAATTTTTCTCGAAGAGATCCCGGGCCCGCTTCAAATCCGACTCCGCCAGTTCCAGGTTGGCTTTGGCTTGCTGGATCTGCGACTGGATGGCCTCCTGGGATGTGGCTTTCACCTGTTTCAACCGGGCCACCGCCGCCTCCATGCTTGCCTGGGCCTGGGCCACCGCTGCCTCTGCCTCGCGTGCGTCGAGGGTGGCCAGTACATCTCCGGTCTTTACCCGATCCCCCTCCCGAACATTGATTTTCTCTACCCACCCCTGGACTTTACTATAGATGGTGACCTGGGCGTGCGGGGCGATATCCCCGGTGCGGAGAATCTTCTCCTCGACCAGACCTTGGGTCACAGGGGCAATCTCCACCAAAGGCGCCTGGCCCGCGCCTTGCCTTTTCGGGTCCTCGGCCTTTTTCGCGGAGATCACCTGGGCCACCCGAAAGGCCCCCAGCCCCGCCACCGCCAAAATCACCAGGATAATCGCTGTTCTTTTCATTTCAACCTTCGCTTCCCTAGTAAAAATTCTTGCCGTAGAGCTTTTTGGAAAGGCCGATGAGGTCGGCCCATTTCATCGGACCACCCTTGTCGGCGGGGAAGCCGAGCCCCCAGATGATCCCCACGTCGATCATCCGCACGTCGTCGACGATCTTCCGGTCGATGAGGTCCTTCCCCACCCGAACCATCGCAGTGAGAAGTCCTAACTGGATCTCCTCTTCGCTCGCCTCCTGCGGCGGGCGTTTCGCGATGAGCGGCAGGACTTCGGGATCGACGCTCCCATCCTTTAGGAAGAATCCCTTCCCCGATTTCTTCAGACCGAGGCGGCCCGCTTCGACCACGCGCTTCAGGGTATCCTGCCTGATGCCCATCCCGACAAGGGCCTTGTGGGGGATGTCGATTCCCACCTCGTCCGTGAGTCTGATCGGCCCCACGGGCATGCCGAAACGGGTCATCGCCCGATCCACCTTTTCGATTGCGTTGCCCTGTTCGACATATATGAATGCATTGATGAGATTGGGAAAGAGCATCGCATTGACGACAAAGCCCGCGTTGTCCATGCAGACGATAGGCCGTTTTTTGATCAGCCCCGCAAAGTTGAGGAGGTTGTCGATCGTCTCCTGCGCGGTCTTCTCGCCCCTAATCACCTCGACGAGCTGCATCAGCCAGACCGGGGAGAAGAAATGGATCCCCCCGAAACGCTCGGGTTTCGTTACGAAGGGCGCCATCGAGGTAATCGGGATCGAGGAGGTGTTGCTCGCCACGATGCAGTCCCCGCGGACCCATTTGCTCAGTTCCCCATACACCTGCTTCTTTACGCCGATCTCCTCGAAGACCGCCTCGATGACGAGGTCCGCCTCCTTGAAGGCATCGGTATAATCCGACGTCATCGAAAGGCGCCCGAGGATCGCGTCCACCGGTTCATTCAGCCGCTTTTTTTCGGCCATTCCATCGAGGATCTTCCGGACAAAGGCCTTCCCCGGTTCGAGCGCCTCGGGGATGTCCTTGACCAGAACCGGAAGCTGCGTGTTCCTGAGGATGTCGATGATGATCCCCCGCCCCATCGTCCCGAAGCCGAGGACGGCGACCCTGTTGATCGGTTTCGGGACAAACCCTTTCGTCGTCATCGCCATCGGCTTGTCCGTCATCCCCTTGATGAAAAAGGTGTTGATGCTTCCCTTCGCCTCCTTCGACAAAACCACCTCGATAAAGTTCTTCTTCTCGACCTCCAGCCCTTCCATCAGGGGCAATTTCAATCCCTCGTGCATCGCGCCCAGGGCGAGCATCGGCGCCGGGATCTCCCGCCCCTTCGTCGCTTTGAGGATCCCTGCCTTCGCCATCTCCGCAACCGAATCGATCTGCGAAAAGTCCTGGGCGGGCCGCTTCAGGTCGGCTTTCCCCGCAATGATCTCTTCAAGAAATGCATTCGCTTCCCTGAGGAGGTCTCCGCCCGCGGGGATGAGGCGGTCGACGATCCCCATCTCGTAAGCCTTCGCGGCCGGCAGCATCGTCCCTTTCAGGATCAGATCGAATGCGCCGTAGCCGATCAAACGGGGCAGGCGCTGCGTCCCTCCGCCCCCGGGAAACAGGCCGACATTGCATTCCGGCAGGCCGATGAGGGTTGTCCTTCCTTCCTTGGCGATCCGCCCGGTGCAGACGAGGGCGAATTCCAGGCCGCCGCCGAGGCAGTGCCCGTGGATGGCCGCAACCGAGGGAATGCCCAGGGCGGACAGGCGGTTGAAGGAACCGTGGAACAGGTCGACCGTCCTGCGCACCTCCTCGGCGCTCTCGATCTGGGAAATCAGCTTCAGATTGGCCCCGGCAAGAAAGTTTTCGGGCTTCCCCGAGATGAAGACGACACCCCGACATCCCTTCATTGTTTCGAGCGCCCGCATCACTTGATCAAAACCGGCGAAGGCGTCCTCCGTCCAGGTATTCATTTTTTCACCGACCACGTCGAAGGTGACGACGGCGATCCCCGTCGCTTCCCTCACCAGGTTGAAAATCTTTCCCATGATTGACCTCCTTTTCAGTTTCCCCCCCCCTTTTACCGCGCCGTCATCCGGACCGCCCCGTCGAGGCGGATACACTCGCCGTTCAGCATCGGATTCTCGATGATGTGATGGACAAGCGCCGCGTATTCCGCCGGCCTGCCGAGGCGCTTCGGGAAGGGCGCGCTCTGCGCCAACTGCACCCGGACGTTCTCGGGAAGGCCCGCCATCATGGGCGTGTCGAAGAGCCCCGGAGCGATGGTCATGACACGGATCCCGTAGTCGGCGCATTCTCGGGCGATCGGCAGCGTCATCCCCGCAACCCCTGCCTTGGAAGCGCTGTAAGCCGCCTGGCCGATCTGTCCGTCAAAGGCGGCGACGGAGGCGGTGTTGATGATGACCCCCTTCTCCCCTTCCCCGTTCGGCGTGTTCTTCACCATCTGCTCGACAGCCAGCCGGATGATGTTGAGCGTGCCGACGAGGTTGATCTGGATGACCCGGTTGAAGAACGCCAGCGACATCGGCCCTTTTTTCGACAGGACTTTCCCGGGATCGGCCACACCGGCGCAATTGATCGCCACATTGATCGTCCCGAAGGCGGCAACGATCTTTTCCATCGCCGCCCGGCTCGCTTCATCGCTCGTCACATCAGCGGGGGCAAAGATACAATTCGGCCCCAGTTCGGCGGCTAGCCTCGCGCCCCGCTCCACCGCAATATCGAAAATCGCCACCCTGGCGCCCAGGGCGGATAGACTCCGGACAGATGCCTCACCCAGACCGGAGGCGCCCCCGGTGACCACCGCCATGCACTCTTTGATATTCATGCACATCCTCCCCTATCTTATTGGATTTCAGAATAACCTAGATTTCATGCATCAATTTAGACAATTAATCAAGATGAAAAATCGGACATCGATCCCGTCTTTACAGTGAGAACCTTTCTATTCCGGCATCAGGTCGATGACCGTGATCTGCGGCGGTGAGAGAAATCGAATGGGCGGTCCCCAGGTTCCGGTCCCCCGGCTGACGTGCAGCAGGGCGCCGTTTGCCAGGCGGAAGTTACCGCTATGGAAGAAAAAGAAGCGGCTCGTGATCAGGCTGAAGGGAAATATCTGCCCCTTATGGGTGTGGCCGGAGAGCTGAAGGTCGAAGGCGCCGGGGGCGTCCTTCTCCACCAGGGGCTGATGCTTGAGGAGAATAGTAAAGCGGCCGCCGCCGCGGGAGAGGACCTCCCGATCCGACAGCCCTCCTTGCCCTCCAAAACGGCGGACGGTCGGGTCATCGACTCCCGCAAGATCAATCGCGCCTCCGACGGTCGCAACCTCGCCCCGGAGCAGGGTAAACCCCGATTTGTTCATGAAATCGATGGATTCATCGAGACCGGCGTAGAATTCGTGGTTGCCGGTCACGGCAAATTTCCCGTAGCGGGGACGGATCTCCCGGAACTGCGCCACGGCTTCGGCCATACTGTTGAGCTGGCCGTCCACAAGGTCGCCCGTGGCAACGAGAAGATCGGGCTCCGCCTCATGAACCTTCCGGAGCATCCCGGCAAGCCTCTCCCCCCGCACCATAACGCCGACATGAACGTCGGAGATCTGGACGATCCTGATCTTTCCGATTTCCTTCGGTATTTTCGCCGAACGGATCTCGATCCGTTCCGTGCGGATCCGACGCGCCTCGAAGAAGCCATATCCCCCGATGATTAGCGCTGCGACGAGAGGAAGGAGAAACAAAGTCCGGGCTGCCGGCAGAATCGCGCGGATTTCGGTATGAAGGACATAACCGGCGGCATACACAAGGAGACGAAAGAGATCGAGGAGGATCGCCACGGAGAAAAAGAGCAGGAGGATCGCCATCCAGATGTAGCCGGCCCACGACATGAGTCGGACCAGGGTCTCGATACCGAACCGTTCCAACGCACGGACAAGGAGGGGGGCTGTCAGACCCAGAACGAGCAAGGCAATGAGGATGATCTGGGCAGGAGCGCCGGGAGCGAAAGCCGCCCGGAGCTTCAGAAAAAAATAAAAATGGAGACCGCCGTACAAAAGAAAGAATGTCAGGAGAAAGAGGACCATGGTCATATTACCTGCCATACTCTGCCCAACTGGTCGATGTTTCCCAAACCCTCGCCCGGATCAACCGAACCCCTTTGCCCAGGCGGTATGGCTGGCCCTTTTTATTGCCGTACCGATCGAGGCTCTCCTTTACTCTATCGAAGATCGTTTTGGCTATGACCTCGGTCGTGGGATCGGTGGCGTCGAAACCGATCACCCGATCACCATACGTTTCCTTGAAGGCTTTGTACATGGGATCTTTTGTATTGATGCACATGGCATGGTCCAGCGAATCGAGGAGCCTTTTCAACGCAACCTTCAGCACGGAGAAATCGCAGACCATGTCGTTCGCATCCAGTTCATCGGATTCCAGGATCAACTCTACCCGGCGCGAATGCCCGTGCGGATACTTGCAGTTATCATGGTGCTTGGAGAGCATGTGCCCGCTCTCTATCTCGATTGTCTTGCAGATGCGGTAAGGCATGTTCACCTCCCTGGCGTGTGGCCGTAAAGCCGGATATGCAACCGGTCGCAATAACGGAACCCGTGCTCCTTGCAGGCCTCAACGATGTGATCCGCGACATTTGCAAAGGCAGCGGCATCCACCCCCTCGGGCATCAGGAGCACCTTCTCCGGCGCTATGCTCCGATCCAACGCGTCTAAAAGGGCGATCGCTTCGGCCACGTCCGAACCCGAGCACACAACGAATTTGAGCTGGTAGTCGTAATGGTCGATCCACTCCCGGATCACATCGGGTCTGAGGCGCCGGGCTTCATGTCTGCGCCTGACGGCAACGGGAGTACTGGTCCCGGGGGTGGAATTCTTTAGTTTCGGACTAAGCGAAGCCAGCGAACAGGAGATTCCGTGCGGTAAAATAGTGGCGGCTGTTTCGATGGTCACGTGCCTGCCGCCGTCGACCAGTCTTTTTGCCAGATCGTGTATGCCCTTTGTTAACATAGGCTCGCCGCCGGTGATCACACAAAAGCGCGTCGGATGACGGATCGCTTCCTCGACGAGGCTGTCGATGGTCCGCTCGCTCCCCCTGGCGTGCCGGGACGCATACGGCGAATCGCACCAGCGGCAGCGAAGATTGCATCCCGCCGTTCTGATGAAGACCGAAGGCAGACCCGCCAGGGTTCCTTCGCCCTGTATGGAGTAAAAGGTCTCCGAGATACGCATGATGTCTCACGCTAACTGTTTGGCTTCCGGGGAAGCGGACCGGCCTCCTTATACACCGTCGGATCCTCGATTCCCGCGACAAGGAACGCTTCCCGCCGCTCCACACACGTGCCGCATTTGCCGCAATGGAGGTCGCCTCCCCTGTAGCACGACCATGTCTGGGAAAAGTCGACGCCCATCTCAAAGCCCCGCTTCGCGATTTCGGCCTTTCCCAGCGCGATAAACGGACGGACGATCTCGATCTGTCCGTATGTGCCGAGCCGAATCGCCTCGCCCATGGATTTCATGAAATCCTCCCGGCAGTCCGGGTAGACGGCATGATCGCCGGTGTGCGCGGCAATCACCAGCCCCTGCGCCCCGATGCTTTCGGCAAAGCCCGCCACGATGGCCATCATGATGCCGTTGCGAAAAGGGACCACGGTCTGCTTCATCGTTAACTCTTCGTAATGCCCATTGGGAATCTCGCCGCCGGATTTCAGGAGATCAGACTTGAACAATTGGTTTATAAACGCCAGGGAGATGACCTCGTGGCGAACCCCCAACCTCCGACAGTGAACCGCGGCGAAGGGGATCTCCCTGTCATTGTGTTTTGCGCCGTAATTGAAGCTGACCGCGGCAACGAGATCAAACTTGTTTGCCGTATCGTAGAGCGCGGTTACGGAGTCCATTCCCCCGCTGACCAATACGACGGCTTTTGATATGCTTCCCATGGAGTTTACATTCTTTCGGTTAACCCGGGTAATGTCGTTATTAATGCCCATATCATATTTGTCGAGCGAACAACACCCCTGTTTCAACCGCGGTTGACCTGGACAACATACCCTGCTATTGTCAAACCTCCTTAACCCAAACATAGCACAGGGAGCGACCGATGCTGATCGTCATGAGTTACATCGCCACGCAAGCCGAGATCGAGAATGTGGTCAAGGCTGTACAGGATATGGGGTACCGGGCGGAACCGATTCCCGGCGGTGAACGGACCGCAATAGGGGTGCTCGGCAACGAGGGATATGTAGACGATACCGTCATCCGGGACCTTCCCGGGGTTCAGGAAGTTATCCATGTTTCCAAACCATACAAGCTGTGTTCACGGGCCTTTCACCCCCCGAGCAGCGTCATCGACGTCTGTGGCGTTAAAATCGGAGAAGGATACCGTCCGATAGTTGCCGCCGGTCCCTGTGCGGTGGAAGGGGAAGAGCAGATTATCAAGACGGCGCTTGCAGTGAAGGCGGCCGGGGCCGATCTTTTGCGAGGGGGGGCTTTTAAGCCGAGGACCGGCCCACACACGTTCCAGGGGCTGAGGGAAGAGGGCTTGCGCCTTCTGGCATTGGCGCGGGCGGAGAGCGGCCTCCCGATCGTGACTGAGGTGATGAGCCCTGAACACGTGGAGCATGTCTCACAATGCGCCGATCTGCTGCAGGTTGGTGCAAGGAACATGCAGAATTTTGACCTGCTGAAGGAATTGGGGAGGGGCAGAAAGCCGGTGCTCCTCAAAAGGGGGATGAGTGCGACCATAGAAGAATTTCTTTCTGCCGCCGAATATATTCTGATCGGGGGCAATCCCAACGTGATCCTCTGCGAACGGGGAATCCGTACCTTTGAAACTGCCACTCGCAACACGCTCGATCTTTCGGTGGTTCCCCTCATCAGGGAACTCTCGCACCTTCCCATCATGGTTGACCCTTCGCATGCCACCGGCAAACGGAGCCTGGTCCCTCCCATGGCCAAAGCGGCTCTGGTGGCAGGGGCGCAGGGGATACTGGTCGAGGTCCATCCCGAACCGGAAAAAGCGCTGTCGGATGGTCCGCAATCTCTGACACTCCAGGGGTTTGCAACCCTGATGAGCGATATCAACAAATTGAATGTATTCCTCGGTTTCTGATAAGGGAGGCGCTTCTGGAATTGGCTACGCATTGAGCAATAGCGCTTATCGGGTGGCCGGGGATTTGCTGCGTCAGGCGAGGGCAAGGGCCTTTTCGACCCGTTTGCGCAGCGACGCCGGGCTCAGCAGGGCAAAGATCCGGTCCAGTTCCGTCCCGTGCAGACGGCCGGTCACGGCAGCCCGGATCGGCAGGTAGAGTTTTTTCCCCCGCATGCCGGTTCTCTCGCTGATCCGTTTCATCAGAGCGGCAAAGGGTTCCGATATCCCCGCCGCGTCCGCGGGAACGCCGGGAGCCGCGGTTTCTCCCGGATCGCCCCCCCGATCGAGAACCCCGTATAGTTCCGAAAGGACCGCTTTCGCATCGTCCTCCCTCAGAAGCAGGGCGGCCTCTTCGTCGATCCGGTAGCGTTCGTCGGAAAAGATCTCCAGGAGACCGCCGATATCGGCCAGGGTCGGAAGGCTGTCCCGGACGGCGGCGACGATGCTTTCGAGACGGTCGCGCCCAAAAGAGCGCTCGTCGTATCCGGCCGACAGGATGAAGGGGATGAGCCGATCCGTCAGGGCGGCCAGTTCCAGGCGGCGGATATAGACCCCGTTGAGCCACAGGAGCTTTTCCTCGTCGAAAACCGCTCCGCCCCTCCCGGTGCGTTCGAGTGCGAACCCTTCGACGATTTCCCCTGCGGAGACGACCTCCCGGCCGCTTCCGAACGAGCTCCCCAGGAGCGCCAGAGTGTTGAGGAGAACCTCCGGCAGGATCCCCCGGCGTCGAAATTCGCGGACGGAGACGGCGCCGTGCCGTTTGCTCAGTTTGGCGCGGTCCTTTCCCAGGAGCAGCGCGTGGTGGGCAAAAACCGGAGGGGAAAAGCCGAGCGCCCGGTAGAGCAGAAGCTGGGCGGCCGTGTTGGAGAGGTGATCTTCCCCGCGGATGACGTGGCTGATCTCCATGAAGTGATCGTCGACAACCACGGCAAAGTTATAGGAAGGGATGCCGTTGGAACGAACGATGATGAAATCGCCGATGGCGTCGCCCTGAAACGCCATGCTCCCCCGGATGAGGTCGTCAAAGGCAATCGCCCCCGCATCCACACGGAAGCGCCAGACCGGCAACCGTCCCTCATCGGCCAGTCCTCTCCTTTGCGCCTCATTCAGACGTCGGCACCTCCCCATGTAACGCGGCATCATCCGCCGTGCGACGAGATCAGCCCGCTCGGCATCGAGTTCACCTTCGGTGCAGTAACAGGGGTAAACCCGGTCTTCGGCGATCAGGCGCCCGAGACAATCCCGGTAAAGGTCGATACGTTCGGACTGGCGATAGGGGCCATACGGACCATCCATTCCGGGCCCTTCATCCCAGTCGATCCCCAGCCACTTCAGGTCGTCGAGGAGATTGGCTTCAAAGGCGCCGGTCGTTCTCGCCCGGTCCGTGTCTTCGATGCGAACAAGAAACGCCCCCCCGCAATGCCGGGCGAAAATCCAGTTGAAAAGGGCCGTCCGCGCATTGCCTACATGAAGTTCCCCCGTCGGCGAGGGGGCAAATCGCACCCGTATCCGCGGCGCGGTCACGCGACATCCCCCCCCTCGAGAAGGACGACGGCAAAGGCTGCCGCGCCTTCCCCCGCGCCCACAAGCCCCATCCCCTCGTTGGTCTTGGCCTTCACACCGACCCGTGCGGCGGGGATCCCCAAAATTCCCGCGATATTCTCCGCCATCTCCCCGAGATAGGGCGCCAGTTTCGGCCTCTCCAAAACAATCGTCGTATCCACGTTAAAGACGCGACACCCCTTCTCTGCGGCGAGGTCCACGACCCGCTCGAGGAGAAGCAGGCTGGAGATTTCTCGATAGGCGGGATCCGTATCGGGAAAGCGCCGGCCGATATCGCCGGCGCCGACAGCGCCCAGGATCGCATCGCAGACGGCGTGGACCAGGACATCGGCGTCGGAATGGCCCAGGAGTCCCCGTTCGGAAGGGACCGATATCCCGCCGAGGATAAGCTTTCTCCCGGCTGCAAGACGGTGGCTGTCGAAACCGAAACCGATGCGCATCATACGCTCCTTGACATAATGACATCTCCCAGGAGAAGGTCTTCCGGCGTCGTCAATTTGATATTACGGCAATCGCCGGGGATCATCCGCACGGGGGTCCCCGTTCGTTCGACGAGGGAGGCGTCGTCGGTACCGTAAAACCTATCCGCCGCGGCCTTCTCGTAAGCAGTGACAATGATCTCTCTACGAAATGCCTGCGGGGTCTGCGTCAACCACAACCTCTCCCTTGCGACCGTCTTCTTCACCCACCCATCGGCGTCTGTCTCTTTGACGGTATCATTTATCGGTACGCCGACAGTGACGGCGCCATACTCTTTAGCCGCCGCAACGGCCCCGATGATGATCTCCCCGGAGACGAAAGGCCGGACGCCATCATGGACGACCACGATCCCGTGTTCATCCCGGACATGGAGAAGCGCGTTTCTTACCGAATCCTGCCTTTTGCCCCCGCCGGCGAGGACCAGAACCACCTTCGATATACCGTATTTCGAGACAATCTCCCGCCGGACTTCCGGAATGTCCTCCTCCGGAACGGCGAGAAAGATCTCATCGATGACCGCCGAGAGGTGGAACGCCTGCAGGGTATGGACAAGCACGGCAGTACCCGCCAGCGGCAGGTACTGCTTCGGAATCTCGCTTCCCATCCTCCTCCCCGCACCCCCGGCGGGAATGATCGCAACCGTCTTCATCCACAAGGTCCGGATACAAAAAAGCCCGGCGATTGAGCATCACCGGGCTAGGGAAACCATCACTGTTTCATATTCGCCCCGTAAGATTTCTTGTCTGAAATCACCGTTTTCAACTCCGAAAAAATCATCCGGCCGGCGGTTGTCTGCAAGACGCTGGTCACAAGCGCCTCCACGTTCATCCCCTGGTACTTCTGGGCATTGTCCACGATGATCATCGTCCCGTCATCCAGGTAAGCCACCCCCTGGCCCGGTTCCTTGCCATCCTTGATGATCTTGACCGTCATCAGCTCGCCCGGCAGAACGACGGGCTTCATGGCATTGGCCAGTTCGTTGACATTAAGGATCTTTATCCCCTGCAACTCCGCAACTTTGTTCAGGTTGAAGTCATTCGTAATGATCTTGCCATTCGTCTTCTTCGCCAAGGCAACGAGTTTGGCATCGACCCCCTTGATCTTGGGAAAATCGTGGTCGACGACATCGATATAGATGCCGGTGCTGCGCTGCATTCGGTTGAGGATGTCGAGCCCTCTCCTCCCCCGGGCCCGCTTCATGGAATCGGAAGAATCGGCGATGTACTGCAACTCGTCGAGAACAAACCGAGGAACGATCAGATTCCCTTCCATAAAACCGGTGTCGCAGATATCTGCGATCCTGCCGTCGATGATCACGCTCGTATCGAGGAGCCGATAATCGCTGAGCTCCTTAGCCGGACCCCAGCCGAAGAGACTGAGCTCCTCCACCTTCTTCGATCCGAGGACCAGTCCCAGGTAACCCATGATCGCTGTCAATAAGGCATAGATCCACGGCACGACCTGCCTTCTTTCCATGATGTTACTGACAAAACTCAACCCATAGGCAAGCAGGAACGCGATCAGAAGGCCGACCAGCATCCCCACGACGCCTCCCAGGATCACCCGCAGGGATACCTTTCTGATCGCCTGCTCTATCTGTATGACAACAACGGCAATCAACAGACCCAAAACCGATCCGATAACCCATTCCCACCAACGATCATAACTATGATAGGCAATTGAATAGCCACTTGCGGAACATGCCAGCATCAAAAGAAATTTTACTATCAGATCCGCTTACCTCTTTTCATCTGTCGATTACGAAGCCGTCAAGATTCATTGAACGGTAAAGATCGTCCTCAGGTCTTCTTCCACCTTGGTTTCTGCGGCGTTGCTCGCCACCGAAATCTCTTTGATGAGCAGATTTTTTGCCGTATCCATCATCTTTCGCTCTCCGAACGAAAGGTTTTTATCGCTTTTCAGTATGAACAAATCGCGAAGCACCCGGGCAATTTCGAATACCGATCCCGTTTTGATCTTCTCCAAGTATTCCCGGTATCGCTTGTTCCAGGTCTGTTTATCGATCGTCACGTCTTTGTTCCTGAGAATCGCATAGACCTTGGGGATTTCTTTTTCCATGATCACTTCGCGAAGACCGACCGATTTCGCGCTATCCATAGGAATCATGATCTTCATGCCGTTGCCCATGATCTTCATGATGTAGAACAGTTGTTTGCTTCCCCCGACGTCCCGGTTTTCTATGGCCTCTATGATCCCCACGCCTTGTGCCGGATAAACCGCCAAATCTCCTACCTTGAACATATTGCCACCATTAAGAAATTTATTTTTTGAACACAGCAATTTATCACACTATGAATCAGCAGTCAATACGATTTAACACTATGGGAGAAAGAATAGAGGATTCCGAGCCTTGTTCTTATGCCGGATCTCAAAATAGAGATACGGCTCCTCTTTTTCACCGGTCTTGCCGAGGAAGGCAATTCGATCACCCCTTTTGACACGGGAATCCTCCCGGATGGTTCGGGTCCCTAAATGGGTATAGACGGTTGCATAGTCATCCTCGTGCTTGATGATGATCGTCTCCCCGTAATCCTTCAGGAAGGCGGAGAAGATAACCGTCCCGCTCGCAGCCGCCTGCACGGCGGTCTCCTCGCCGGCAGCGATACGGATGCCGTTGAAGTTCATCCTGTTTGGCTGAATGCCGAACCGGGAAATCACCTTTCCCCTGACCGGCCATATGAAACGATCCTTATCGAACTGGACAACCTCCGATTTCTCAGCGCTTTCCTTTTTTTTCACCGTCTGGCCGGCTATTTCATTGCCTTCAGACTTCCCGGGAACCTTTGGTGCAATCCTATCCCGGTCTTTTTCCCTGGAAGAGGCGGTGCGATCCTTCGCCTTCGCATCGACCGGCGCTTTTTCGCGGCGCTTTGCCGGCTCGCTCACCGTTTCCTTTTTAGGGGGTTCTTTTCGTGGAATGGCCGGAGGAGCCGTTTTTTTGGTTTCCGCAACCGACGGAACGGCTGCCGGCATTTCCCCCTCGACATTCTTGGACCGTACCGCGGTCAGGACGTCGTCTACGACCTGGTTTGCATCCGGAATGAAAATCACGCTATCCATTTCGATCTGATCGGGCCTGTCGATGTTATTGATCTCCGCAAGATCCTGAGGATTGACATGATAGGCCCTCGCGATCGCCGACAGGGTCTCTCCGCTCTTGACCCGATGGTAGACGCCCCGGGTTCGGGAGCCTCGGACGGAGTGACCCGAGCAGGAGAGCAACATCGCTCCGATTAAAAGAAGAGCAATGACTTTCCGACAGGCAATGATGCATGAACATGCCCTCAATAGCGGCCGGTCGGTCATGAATGGTCCCATCCGTACTCCCCGATAAGATCCACAAAACGGCAGCCGCCCAGGTCCTCCTGTTTTAGATCCTTTGGATCTTGAGAAAGACGGGTCAGCTTCAGCAGCACCTGGGAGCTGCGGTTTCCCACGGGAATCACCAGCCGGCCGCCGACGACAAGCTGTTCGATCAGAAGATTCGGGATCCGCGGCGCACCGGCAGTGACCATAATCGCCGAAAAAGGCGATTCCTCGCGCCACCCGTACGTTCCGTCACCCACCCGGACAGCCACATTGTAATAGTTCAGCGACTCGAGAACCCTCCTCGCCCTCACCGCGAGTGCGGCTATGCGCTCGATGGTGAAGACCCTCTCGGCCAGTTCTGCAAGCACGGCGGTCTGATACCCGGAACCGGAGCCGATTTCAAGGACCTTTTCCTTTCCGGCCAGTTCCATCGCCTCGGACATCAGCGCAACAATGTACGGCTGTGAGATGGTTTGCCGGCTGTCGATGGGAAGCGGATTGTCGTTATAGGCCTGATCGGCCAGCCCCTCGTCGATAAAGAGATGCCGGGGGATCTTTTCCATGGCCATGAGCACCCGCGGATCAACAATGCCCCTCGCCCGGAGCTGCCCATCGACCATCTTCATTCTCTGTTTTTCAAACCGCTCTGCCACATTCGTATCCTGACAATGACTTATCCGTTTGATTTTTTATCACTAAACCGCCGGTTTTTCAAGCCCTAATACCCTACGGACATTCATCTTGACCTTCAGTGCAAACTGTGGGAGAAAAATGTATGCGCAGACGGGCAAAACGGGTAAAACCGGAAATATTAGGAGAGATCCTCCAGAAGATCCTCAAAAAGAGGAATATCCCCCACACCTCGACGGACCGGTACCTTCTCAACATCTGGAGACGGGCCGTCGGTCCTCAGATCGCCGCGCAGACCCACCCCGACACGCTGAAACGGGGAACCCTCTTTGTCCGCGTCTCCGCGCCGGTCTGGCTGCATCAGCTCCAGTTCATGAAGGAGGAGATTCTCGGCAAGGTCAACGAACTCCACGGTAAGGAAGAGGTCCGGGGTCTCTTTTTTACCATCGGTGATATCCCCTCTCCTCCGCCGGTCGGCCCAGGGCCGCCGCCGCCCTCTTCACCCCTCTCCGGGCTTCCGGTCCGCGACCGGAACATGATGCGGGAAAGTCTCTCAACCGTTCGGGACCCGGAACTCCAGGAGATCCTGGAGCGGGTCATGGCCAGGGAGATCAGCCGCCGCCGTGCGAGCGAGAAGCGGAAAGCTCCCGGAAAATAGCCGTCATCTCCGCGGCATACCCCCCCCGCGCTTCATAGATAAAAAGCGGCGGCAGGACGGCGAGTTCCTCCCGTCCCCGCTTGACTCCTTCAACGAGCGCAAATATTCCCTCTTCCCCCGGGCGGGAATGGACGATCCGGAGTTTCTTGGGTTCAATCCTGCAGGTTCTCATCCGGCAGAGTATCTCTACCATCCGCATCGCCGGATAGATCGTATAGACGCGCCCCCTTTCCCGGAGGGCATGGGCTGCAGCGGAAAGGAAATCCGCGGCGCCTCCCTCGATCTCATGCCGGGCAACGGCTTTTTCGGGATCGGGATTCGTCCGCCCCGACCCGAGTCTCCGGTACGGAGGATTGAAGACAACCGCGTCGAAGGACCGGGGGGGGCAAATCGTCTCCGGACGACGGACATCACCCTGGCGGATTTCCACGCGCCCGGCGAGGCCATTCATGGCCGCGCTCCTTCCTGCCATCACCGCGAGTTCATCCTGGATCTCGATCCCGAGGACCTTTCCGCAGCGATAGCGATCGGCCAGTATCAGGGCAAGAATCCCGGTCCCCGTCCCCAGATCGAGCAGATCATCGCCCTCCCGCAGGCAAACAAAGTGGGCGAGCAGGAGGGAATCGATGGAGAAGCGATACCCCTTTCGCTTCTGGACGATCCAGAGGCGCCCCCCGAGGATCCCATCGACCGTCTCGTCGGATTCATCGACGCGATCATCCTTGTCCATTGTCATTTCAGGAGATGACGATCTCATAAAAAGTCGCAAAAGCCCTGACCTGGAGCGCAACCCGCAAGCCCCGCCCTGTGGGCGTAGGGCTTCAAAATGGGACGGCTTCGTAAAAAGGCCGCAGGCAAGGCGCGCTAATCCTGAGGAGTGAGGCGTACTTTTGCGTACGCCGCAATGACGAAGGATGAAGCGCA
>MICN01000075.1:0-955 GCA_001829875.1 Syntrophus sp. GWC2_56_31 | reverse complement strand
GCGTACTTTTGCGTACGCCGCAATGACGAAGGATGAAGCGCAACGCCGCATCCGGCCTTTTTACGTAGCCGTCAGGAGATGGACGAACAGGCCGCTCAACAGCTTGGGCTCGAACCAGGTGGATTTCGGCGGCATCACCGCTCCGGCATCAGCCACGGCCATCATCTCCCCCACCGTGGGGGGATAAAGGGAAAAGGCCACCGCACAATCGCCTCGGTCGACGAGATTCTCCAGCTCGACCATCCCCCGGCTGCCGCCGATGAATGCGATCCGGGTATCCATCCGCTGATCCAGGATGCCGAGGACCGGATCGAGGAGATGCTCATGAAGGAGGGAGACGTCCAGGCCGGCGATGGGATCGTCATCCCGCAGGATCTCCTTCCGGGCTTCAAGCCGGCGCCATATCCCGCCCAGATACATTCCGAACTCGTGGCGCCGCGCCGGCGACTTCTCGGTAAAACTTTCCGAAATCAGGAATCTTTTACCCACACGTTCCAGAAACACCGCTTCCGTAAGACCATTAAGATCCCGGACGGCGCGGTTGTAATCCATGATCCGGAGCTGCTCCTGCGGGAAGAGGACGGCCATCAGGAGATGATACGCCTCATCCCCCCGGTCGAGGGGATTCCGCTCCATCCTGAGACGGGCGACCGACGCCGCAGCGGCTGCCCGGTGATGTCCGTCGGCGATATAGAGGGAATCAACCCCGGCAAATCCTTGAACGACTTCCCGGATCTCTGCCGGATCGTCGATGACCCAGGCGGTGTGGTCCACCCCGTCGCCGGCGGTAAAATCATACTCGGGCGGCCCGGATGCCACCCGCGCCGTCAGACGGTCGATCGCCTCCCGGCCCCGGTATGTCAGCATGACCGGCCCCGTCTGCGCCCCGACGGTGTCGATATGGCACGTCCTTTCCCTCTCCTTGTCATCCCGCGTCAGTTCGTGCCGCCTGATC
>MICN01000074.1 GCA_001829875.1 Syntrophus sp. GWC2_56_31 | reverse complement strand
GGCCGGCGGTCAGCTTCGCCCGCTGCCGGATCTTCCCGCGCGGCGACTCGATGACCACCCATTCCCCGTCGACGATGCCCTCTTTGGCGGCGGTGTCGGGGTGAATCTCGACCACCGGGTCGCGGTGCAGTTCCCGGGTCCACGAGAGTTGCCTGTTCTCGGCGTGGAAGAAGCCCGGCTGCCGCGCACCGGTAATGAGCGTATAGGGGAATTGTGAATTCAGGTCGGGCCGGCTCACCGGGCTCTCGGGCGGCTCGCGGAACTGGGGTAGCGGATCGTATCCCCACTTTTCGAGGAGCGTGGAGTAGAGCTCGAACTTGCGCGTCGGCGTAGAGAATCCGCTCTGGCGGTACTTGAAGTAGGCCACTTCGCCCCGCGTTCGGTCCTGCTTCTTGAACTCCTGCCAGGTAACGCCCATAGGTTCGAGAATGTAATCGAGGCCGCCCTCGAAGGTGTCCCACCAGTGCTCCCCCTGGCCGACGCGGTGGGCCAGGTCGTTGAGCATGTCGTGGTCCGAGCGGCATTCGCCGATCTGGACCACCTTGCGGCGGGTAAGGAGCCAGCCGTGGCGCTTCCAGAAATCGCCCAGGTAATCCATTTCGAGCCACGTGGCCGCGGGCAGAACGATGTCGGCGAGCTCGGCCGTGGGCGTGATGAAGAAGTCGGCCACGGCCATGAAATCCACCTTCTGCAGGGCCCGGTAGATCTCCTTGGCGTTGGCGCGGGTCATGAGGGGGTTGGAGCTGATGAAGAAGAGCGCCTTCACGGGATAGGGCTTCTCGGTGACGATGGCGTCCCAGACGTACTTGGGGTTGATGATGGCGAAGTGGCCGGCGAGCCGGAAACGGTCGCCGCCGAGGCGTTTTGCGGCCTGCTCTTTGGAGAGCGCCTTGTGCGCGCCGAACTCGGCCACATTGCGGATCCTGGCGGTCTTGAAGAGCACCTGCCCTCCGGGGGCATCGATGTTCCCGGTGATGCCCATCAGGGCCATCAGGACCCGGTTGTTGTCGGCGCAGGTCACCTGCTGCTCGATGGCCACGCCCCACTGGATGGCGCCGGGCTTCGTGGTTGCGTAGAGGCGCGCGGCTTCCGCAATCTTCTCGCGCGGAACGCCGGTGATCGCCTCCACGCGATCCAGCGGGTATTCGGCCACCCTCTCCACGAACGGCGCCCAGCCGTGGACGTAGCTCTCGACGAACGCTTTGTCGTAGAGGTTCTCCCGGACGATGACGTTCGCCATCCCGAGCGCCAGGGCCGTGTCGGTGCCGGGCCGCAGCTGAAGCCACACGTCGGCTCGGGCGGCGGCCCGCGTAAGCCGGGGGTCTACGACGATGAGCTTCGCCCCGGCGTCGAGGGCCTGCGAGAACGGCTCCCCTTTATAGCAGTCGGGGTTCGAGATCACGACGTTGTTTCCCCAGATCATGATGCACTTGGGGAAGTTGTCGTAGTCGGCAATGGGATTGGAACCACACGTAATGATGCTTGTCGCGATTCGAGGGCCGTAGCAGAAATGACCCGCCGTCAGCACGTTGGGGCTGCCGAAGTAGTTCGAGAACCGGTAGATGGCAGCCTCGTTCTCCCGGCCGGTGCCGTACCCGAGCACCACCGATTCCGCGCCGAACTCGGCTTTGCTGCGAAGCATCCGTTCGGCGATGGTGTCGAGCGCCTCGTCCCAGGAGATCCGCTCCCACCGGCCGCTTCCCTTGGGACCGACTCGCTTGACCGGGTGGGTGAGGCGGTCGGGGTGGTAGACGAGCTGGGTCGACGCGATGCCCTTGCTGCACAGGGTGCCGTGGTTGATCGGGCAGTCGGGGTCGCCGGCGATCTTGGCGATCCGGCCGTCCTTCACGTACACAAATACGCCGCAACCGCCGTGGCACATCCGGCAGTGGCTCTTGACCATCGCGTCATACCCGTAGACCGACATCTCGCGGTCTACGTTCGAATAGCTGAACCCTTTCAACGCAACATCCTCGCAACATCATCATTGATAAGAGGTCGCTTTTTCCTGGATCGAGGATACGGGGAGCGGTTTTGTATGTCAAGGAGATCTTGTCACAATAACGGGTAACTCGACCAAATGGTGATCTGATTTCTCAAAACTTTCACCCCTCGAAAGCTATATCTTATCAAACAAGCCGGTCATTCCTGCACCGCCCCAGCACGATCGGCAGGGGGAATCAGTTCTTGGAGCAACTTTCTGGTCGGCTGGGGAAAGTTATTGGCCAGCAGATCCAGCCTTTGTCTGTCCAGAAGCGCGAGATCCAGTTCGTCCCGAAGGGGGATCGACTTGCGCAGGTAGATGGTATCGAGCAGGGCCTTCTCCGGAAGGGCCAGGTTGAAGCCACCCCGGGTCTCGAAACCGGTGAAAAGGCGAGCGGCAAGATGCGAAAATTCGATCGTCACCCCGCCATATGGGAGGTTCCGGGCCGAACCGACCGCCGTGCTGAGCGTGAGCACCGTGCAGACCACCGGGGATTGCAGGAGCACACCGTGGAGATTGAGCGCCCACTCGCAGGAGATGTAGGACGGGGTGCGCAGATAGCAGGCGACCTCCTCGATTTCCGGCCAATTCTTCAGGAAGGCGTTGACATACACCCCCCTGGCGATGCGCTCGACCAGCCCGCTTTTCAGCGCCCGCGTCAGAAAGACATTGGCGTTGCCGGTGAATTTCTCCACATCGGCGTAACGGAAGAGCTGCGGCAACTGCTGGAGAATTTTCACCGCTGTCACGGCAGAGTCACCCCCATCTTCTGCAATTCCGCAAACAACGATTGAAGCACGGCGAGGAAAGAGGCGTATTCTTCCGCCTGATGAACCGCAAGGACTTCCCGCGGCAAAAACCGGGAAAGATCCTCCCGGATCGCCGTTTTCAGTTCCTCCCGCACCTCGGGCGAAAGGTCTGCAAAAAAATGAAGCCCCCGCGCGGCTCGAAACGGCCAGGCATACATACCGAATTTTCTTTCGATTATCTCCCTGTCGGCAGCCGCATTACACGCCGTCCGCAGATACCAGAGATCGAAGACATCGCGACCCTTGAGGTAGCGTCGTTCCAGAAGCGCGCGGATCTTGTCGGAGAGAATCTCCGGAAGGTTTTCCGCCACCAGTACGGCATTGGGACGCGGCACACGGAAGTCGCCGGAAGTAATCAGATAAGAAACGGCCGGAAGCGACGACAGAATATAGTTCTTCGTTTCCGGACGGCTCTCTTTCCGGATACCCTCGAACTCAAGCTTGACGGAGATCTTTTCCCGGGAGGCCACCGACCGGTAGTCCATGACGAGCTTCAGGGTATCCGTCCGGGTCGTTTTGTCGGACATGGTCAAAGCGCCCGGTCCGAAATGGGGGACCATCGACTTTTCCACCGCCTTCAGCATTCGATTTAGCTTCGACCGAACGACATCGGCGCCGAGAGGCGTCACAAAATCCAGGTCCTCGGAAAACCGGCTCCCTCCATAGCACCACCGAAGCGCCGTACCCCCCCGGAAGATCAGATCACGACTTCCCGGCAGGGAGTAGAGTTGATGCAGAAGGATCAACTGGGCGACCTCGGCCTTCCGGACATATGTCTCACGGTAGTTCTTCATAATGGTTTACATTATAATACATTTTGGTATTGTTTTGTAAACAAATATTTTAGCTCTGGAGATGGAACTATCCTAAAATATCCCTCCGAGGGTTCCCGCATAACCGGTAAGCTCCACATATCCTTCGACGGCCACCTCTTTTCCCTGCGATGTGCCGTTGCCCGTAACGGCCCCTTCCCAGTACGTAATGGGCATCGCTGCGGTTGTAACGAGCTCCTGCCCGGCGACGAGAGGGTTCACGGTCACGTCGATGGAGGCGCCGGGAATTCGGATTCGCCAAGCCGCCGGGTATCTCCCGGCGCTTTTGCCGCTTTTCCAGCGAGACAGGACGGTCGTTTCGATGCCGGAAAGGCGCAGGTGGCGCGAGGTCCCGTCACGCTCCACCAGGGTGCCCGAGGATTCTTTCTCCACCGCACCGTCCTTCTTTCGAAGGTAATAAACCATCAGGTCCCTGCCGTCGCTCAGGTGGAGCGCAAACCAGTCCCAGCCCGCCTGGTCTTGTGTCATCTGGTTGGAGCCGAATTCCTGGTCGAACCAGCTCGTGCCGCTGACCGCCACGGGGGCCGTCATCCCCGGGACGCCGATCGTCCCTTCGGTCTTGAGATCCGTGAAGGAATAATAGAAAGAGGCCTTCCCCAATCCCGGCCCTTTTTTGCTCAATCCCCGCTCACCGTGGAAAACGACGGGTTTGGCCGGCGTAAGGCGAAGCGCAAGCGCCATCTCTCTATGGGAGGCCATGAGGTCGATACGCTTGCCTTCCATCGCTGCCGACCAGCCAAGAACGCGCACATTTATCCCTTTCTCCTTCGCCCCCGCCAGGTCCGGTCCCGCGCGGGAGACGCGCTCCGCGTGGTGAAAGGCATTCCTTGTTCCATCCGTCAGGGCAAAGTGGGCAAGGTAAATGTCCCGTATCGACCAGGCATTCACCGGCCGCCTGGGTTGCAACGCCAGGCCGTAACGGAAGAAAGTCAACTGGTATCCGTATTTGTTTCTCCTGCCGTCCTGAAGATTTCCCGTGAAATACCACCATTCGGTTCGGTACTGGGGATGGCTGCCGTGGTCTCGCGGAAAGGACCACTGCCGGGGCATTGTCGCCTCCTTCCACCTCTCCGCACCGAGACATCTCGGGGGAATAAACCCGAAAACCAGGACCGCGACCACAACGGCAATAAGACCTTTGCGTAGCTTGGAAATCATAAAACTTTCATCACGCTCATTCCTCCCGGATCTGCATGGCGGGGTACTTGCGAAAGACCGACCAAACCGGATAGGCGGCCGCGGCAAGGCTCGCCGCCAGGGCCGTCAGCGCCGTCACCAGATAGGGCTGCGGGGTAAAATGGTAAAAGACCGTCCAGTTGAAGCTTTGCAGATTGATGACTTTGATGAGGATCAGGGCGAACGCGGTCCCGACGAGCGTGCTCGTGGCAAAGCTGATAAAGCCCATCGCCACGCTTTCGGCAATGGTCATGCGGACCATGTCGCCGGTCGAAAAACCCAGGGCGCGGTAGATCCCGAATTCCTTGCGTCTCTCGACGAACAGCGTCATCAGCGCCCCGGCGATGCCGAAAAAAGCCACGATGACGGCAAGGACGCGCATCGACCGCGTCACGGCGAATGTACCGTCAAAGATATCGAGTATCCGTTTATGGAACTCTTCCCTGGTGGCGACAGGAAGGCCTCGGACCAGCGCCCTGTGTTTCACCTCATCGATGATCTGCCTCCGGTTGGGGTTTGTCACGTCGATGAAGATGCCCAGACTGTTGATGGTTCTGTCGCGAAAGAGCTTCAGGTATGTGGAGCGGTCCATCATGATGACCCCGTGCTCGGTCGAATAATCATAGAATACGCCCGTGACGGCTAGGTCGCTCGGCCCGTCGGCGCCCTCAAGGGAGATCCGGTCGCCCTTTTTGACTCCGAAGCGCCGGGAAAAACTCTCGGAGACGATGACGCTCCCCCGCTTGACCGGCTCCCAGTTCTCGCCGCCGCCCTCGAACCAGACAAACCGGTCGTATCGCTGGAGGACCGACGCGTCGATGGAGGTGATGGAAGCCGGCTTTCCCCGGAAGGTGATCGGGACATTGCGAAAGATATCGATGCCGCCGATGCCCTGGATCGCTCCGAGCTCTTCATAGAAATCCTCCGGCACGTTCACGTCGCCCTTTGTCGAGATATAAAGATCGCCGCGGAGCTGACTGTTCATCCACCATACGACGGATTGGCGGAAGCTGTCGATCATTGCGCCCAGGCCGATGGACAGGGAAAGGGCGATCATGAAGGCGGCTACCGCAACCGACGTCCGGCCCAGGTTTTCCCTGATATTCCCGACGGCAATCTTCCCGGAGAGGCCCATCGCCACCGAAAAAAGCGGCTTCAAGACGGGCACCGAAAGGACGATCGCCAGGCCGGTAAAAAGACTGGCGCCGATGAGGAAAGCGAAGACGCCGGCAAAACCCACATAGACGTGCCGGGAAGCAAGCCCGAAAAGGATTCCGGCGACGACCAGGCAAAGCACCCCCAAAAGCGCGATGTTCTTCGTCTTTGTTGGGGCGCTGCGGGATGCGGTTCTACCCTGCAGGACGCGGACGGGTTGAACGCGGCCCAGTTCCAGAAGCGACGGCAGGCAGCCGACGAGGCTCGCCGCCGCGCCGAGAAAGATGCCGCCGGCGAGGTTCAAGAAGGACCATGGAAGCGCGGCAGGCTTGAGGAAAAAATACAGGCTGCTGATGGCGTTGCCGACCACCTTCACAAGAAACCCGCTCAACAGGAAACCGAGGACCCCGCCGAGGGCGCCGCCCGCCGCGCCGAGGAGCAGGACTTCGACCAGAAAAGCGGCTGCGATCTGACGGCGCGAAGCGCCGATGGCCAGAAGAATCCCGGCGTCCCTGCGCCTGCTCACCACGGCGAACATGGCCGTATTGTAGATGAGGAAGACGCCGACAAAAAGGGCGAAGAGCGAAAGGACCTGGAGGTTGAGCTCGAAGGCGCCGAGCAGCGCCGCCAGGGTCTCTGCCTTCTGGTGATTGGACTCGATCTTGAACCCCCTGACCCAACGGGCGCGGAACGGATCGTCGTCGATGATCACCATATCGACACGGTCGATGGCGCCGCGCATGCCGAAAAGCTCCTGGGCGTGGCCGATATCGGCGACGATCAGGGGCTCCCCTGTGGGGTTGGGAAAGACGTATACCACCCGCAGGGGTCCCTGCGATGTCTTGAAGATGCTGCCCGCTGACAGACCCAGACGCTTCGCGGTGCCCGCATCGACCAGAACGGCCCCGGGATCGAAGAGAAAGGAAGTGAATATCTTCCGCCTCACATCGCCGCTCTCGGATTCGCCGATCCGGTCCGCGATGGACCGGATCTCCCTGTCCAGAAAAGGGTCCAGGCCCAGGAGGCGGATCCTTTCACCCCCTTCGATCCGCACCTGCCGGTCGATGACGGGGGCAACCGTTCTGACCGCTGGATCGGTCAGTAGCCCCGCCAGGACCTTTTCCTCCAGCGGACCGGTGGGGCGCTCTAACGTGTGCGTCGCCCCGCCGCGGAGAAAATCGACAGCGCCCTCAATGCTCTTCAGTGCCGACCGGGAGGCCAGCATCATGCCCACCGCCGCTGTGACACCGACGGCGATCCCGAGGAGTTGGAGCGCGCTCAGGCCCCTCCGTCTGACGATGTAGCGCAGGAATGACCGGATGACGCTCTTCAATGGGCAAGCGCCTCGCAGGTACTTACTTCGACGATCCTGCCGTCCGTCATGCGCAGGATCCTGTCGGCGTATTCGCAGGTATTGAGCGCGTGACTCACCATGATCAGGGTGGTTCCGGCGGCGCGGCACGTCTCCACGAGCAGGGCAAGGATCTGCGTTCCCGTTGCGGAGTCCAGATTGCCCGTCGGTTCGTCGGCAAGGATGATGGACGGTTTTTTGACGAGTGCCCGTGCGATGGCCACGCGCTGCTGCTCCCCACCCGAGAGTTCATGGGGATAACGGTTCTCTTTGCCGCGGAGGTCCACCAGGGCCAGCGTTTCAAGGGCGGGTTTCGCATCGGCGACACCGGTCAGTTCGAGTGCGAGATAGACATTCTCTAGAGCGGTCAACGTCGGCAGGAGGTTGAAGAACTGGAATACGAAGCCCAGTTTGTTGCGCCGAAGAAGGGTCCTGCCCGCTTCGCCGAGCACGGCCAGGTCCTGGCCGTCGATCTCGATGCGGCCTTTCGTGGGCATGTCCAGTCCCGCAATAAGGTTGAGGTAAGTGGTCTTGCCCGAACCGCTCTTCCCGAAAAGGACGACGATCTGGCCCCTTTGGATATCCAGATCGACACCGCGAATCGCCGCACCGTCATGCCCCTGAACCTCATACCGTTTCCACAGGCCATATGTCCGGATGATCGACTCCCCCATATCCCAATCACACTAAGGCAGGCGGCCTTCCTTGCGGAGTTTGTTCAGGATTTGCTGTATCTGCGGCAGGGTCTCCGCGGCGGCTTTTTCCCCTTCGAGGATCGCCTCGTGCCGCCTGTCGAAGTCGCTTGAGTTGATGTGGCTCACCCGGGGGCGGATGACCACGTCGGCATTCCTGATCTGCACCTCCGCGATTTTCGCATACATGATATCGATCGACTGGAGGATCGTCTCCAGTATCCCCTGAGGAAGGGTTTTCGCCACGCCGGCGGAAATGTCCACGGCGATCACGACATCGGCGCCTGCTTTTCTCGCGGCATTCACGGGAACGGGGCTCACCAGGCCTCCGTCCACATAGGATTTGTCCCCGATCCGGACCGGCTGGAAGACCCCCGGGATGGAGCAGCTCGCCCGGACGGCCTTCCCGGTATTCCCTGTCACGAAAACAACCTCTTCACCGGTCTGGACGTTTGTCGCGACCGCCCTAAAGCGGATCTTCAATCGTTCAATCGCGGCATTCTGCACCGCCTTGTTGACGAAACTCTCAAGTTTTTCCCCCCGGATGAAACCGTTATCCGGAATAGTCAAGTCTACCACTTCATCTTTCTGGATGGCGAGGGCCATTTTCTGGACATGGAAGGCGTCGATGCCCGAGGCGTAGATGCTCCCTACAAAGCTCCCCGCACTCGTCCCAACGATCAGGTGGATCGGAACTTTTTGCGCTTCGAGAACCTTAAGGACGCCCACGTGCGCAAATCCCCGGGAAACGCCTGCGCCGAGAACGACGGCGACTTTCGCCGGCTGCGGCGGAGGCGGGGGGATCGTCTTTGGCAGGCAGGCAACCTCAAGAAGGAGGCCCAGGACAAGAGCCGCCCGAATGAGGGGTTTCATCCCTTGTCCTCCCTGTCAGCCTCGTCATCCGCCGGGCCGATTTCCAGAGCAAGCGCCAACTCCGCATCATCAGGAAGCTCTTCGGGTATATCGCCGTTTTCCCGCTCCTCTTCCCGCTCGGCGCGGGCGACCCCGACCAGTTTTTCGTTCTCGTCGAGATCGATCAGACGCACCCCCTGGGTGCTCCGATGGATAACGCGCACCTCTTCGGCGCGCATGCGGATGATCCGGCCCGCGTCGCTGATCAGCACGATGTCTTCGTTTCCGGTGACCTGGAGGATGCCGGAGACATCGCCCACCTTGTCGGTCTTCAGATTGATCGTCCCCTTCCCGCCCCGGGACTGGAGGCGGTATTCGGCGATCTCGGTCCGTTTTCCGTACCCCTTTTCGGAGACGGTGAGAATGGTGTTCCCTTCGGTCGGGATCTCCATCCCGACAACGCGGTCGGTAGCGGCCATCATGATTCCCCTGACGCCGCGGGCCGTCCGGCCCATATCGCGGACATCATCCTCCTTGAAACGGATCGACTTGCCCTTCCGGGTGCCGAGGAAGATGTCCTGGTTCCCGATGGTAAGCTGGACATCGATCAGATCGTCCCCTTCGTCGACGGAGATGGCGATGATCCCGCCCGCGCGGGGGTTGGAGAAGGCCGACAGCTCCGTCTTCTTGATCGTTCCTTGCCGGGTCACCATGACCACCGATTTGTCCCCGGTGAACTCCCGGATGGCCTGAACAGCGGCGACGCGCTCCCCTTCCACCATGTTGATAAGATTGACGATCGCCTTCCCCTTGGCGGCCCGCCCGGCCTGCGGGATCTGGTAGACCTTCAACCAGTAGACCCTGCCTTTGCTGGTAAAGATCAGGAGGTAATGGTGGGTGGAGGCGACGAAGATACGCTCCACGAAATCCTCTTCCTTCATCCCCATCCCGATCTTGCCTTTGCCGCCCCGGCGCTGGCTTTTGTAGAGGCTCACGGGGTTTCTTTTGATGTAGCCCGCGTGTGAGACGGTGACGACCATGTCCTCTTCGACAATCATGTCCTCGATATCGATGTCCTCGGAGCTCATGACGATTTCCGTCCGGCGTTCGTCCCCGTAGCGCGCCTTGATCTCCTCAAGCTCCGCGACGATCACATCGAGGACCTTCTGCGGGTCTTCGAGTATCCCCTGAAGTTTGAGGATCAGTGCGGAGATCTCGGTGTATTCCGCATCGATCTTGTCTCGCTCCAGACCCGTCAGTCTCTGGAGGCGCATGTCTAGAATCGCCTTCGCCTGGGCTTCGCTCAGGCCGAACCGGCTGCAGAGGGCGGCGGACGCCTCCTGCGGGTTCGCGGAGGCTTTGATGACAGCGATCACCTCGTCGATCCGATCGAGGGCGATGATCAGCCCTTCGAGGATGTGGGCCCGCTCCCGCGCCTTCATCAGATCGAAGGTCGTGCGCCGGATGACGACCTCTTTGCGGAACGTCAGAAAACTCTGGAGGACCTCCTTGAGGTTGAACACCCGGGGCTGGCCCCGGTCGATGGCCAGCATGATGATCCCGAAGGTGGACTCCATCTGGGTGTGTTTATAGAGCTGGTTTAAGATGACCGCGGAGATCTCGTCCCGCTTCAGGTCGATAACGACGCGGATCCCCTCACGGTCCGATTCATCTCTCAGGTCGGTGATCCCGCTGATCTTTTTCTCCTTGACGAGCTCCGATATCTTCTCGATGAGGTTCGCCTTGTTCACCTGGTAGGGAAGCTCGGTGACAACGATGCTCTCCCGGTCATTCCGGGCGTTCTTCTCGATCAGGGCCCGGGCCCTGACCCTGATGATCCCCCGTCCCGTCCGGTAGGCGGAGATGATCCCCTCCCGGCCGTTGATGAACCCGGCCGTCGGGAAATCAGGCCCCGGGATATGGTGGATGAGCCCGTCAACCGTGATATCGGGGTCCCGGATCAGCGCGATGGTCCCGTCGATCACCTCCCGGAGATTGTGCGGCGGGATATTGGTGGCCACGCCGACGGCGATGCCCCCGGTGCCGTTGAGCAGCAAAAGGGGGATCTTCGCCGGGAGAACCGTCGGTTCTTCCAGGGATTCATCGTAGTTGGGGACGAAATTGACAGTGTTCTTCTCCAGATCTCCCAATAGCTCTTCGGAGATCCTGGACATCCGGACCTCCGTGTACCGCATGGCGGCCGGCGGATCCCCGTCGATGGAGCCGAAGTTCCCCTGGCCGTCGACGAGGAGGTAGCGCATCGAGAAATCCTGGGCCATCCGGACCATCGTATCGTACGCCGCCGTATCCCCGTGGGGATGGTATTTACCGATGATATCCCCGACGATCCTCGCCGATTTCTTGTAGGGCTTGTTCCAGCGGTTCCCCATCTCGTGCATGGCGAACAGGACCCGGCGGTGGACCGGCTTTAAGCCGTCCCGGACGTCGGGGATCGCCCGACCGATGATGACGCTCATCGCATAGTCCATGTAGGACTTCTTCATCTCGTCTTCGATGTTAATCGCGATATTCTTTTCGAACAGGTTGTCCATCAAAATCAAATTCTCCTTAAATCATTGACCATGACCACCCGAACAAGGACGGGATCATGATCACCTTTTAATATATTCACAAAGTGATCTTCCGGGGGCGGCTTCGTAAAAAGCGCCAGAGGCAAGGCGCGCGACTCCTGAGGAATGAGGCGTACTGTTTCGTACGCCGCAATGACGAAGGAGGAAGCGCAACGCAGCATATGGACTTTTTACGAAGCCGCCGTTACACGTCAAGATTAGAGGCGTAGAGGGCGTTTTTATAGATGAAATCGCGCCGAGGTTCCACCTGATCCCCCATGAGGGTGGTAAATATCTCATCCGCCGCCACGACATCCTCGATCCGCACCTGAAGCAGCGTCCGCTTCTCCGGGTTCATCGTGGTTTCCCAGAGCTGCTCCGGATTCATCTCGCCGAGGCCTTTGTAACGCTGGACAGTGTACCCCTTCTTCCCGGCCCCGATCACGTAGTCGATCAGAGACGCCATGGTGTCGACGGTCTCGACCTTTGCCTCCCCGCCTGTCTCGGCCTCCTCGATAGCGCTCACCCGATACGGGGCTTCTCCCAGCGCGGTAATCTGTGCCAAAAGCGCTTTGATCTCAAGGAATTTCGGAAGTTTCAGTATGTCCCGGTCGATACTGGTGGTCGAGGTTTGATTGTGACTCCGGCTGCGGAAAACAGCCTTCCAGCTCCCATGTTCCTGATCCATCTCTGTGTGGAATCCCTCGAGGCGATCACCAAGGGCCATACCCGTCCGTCTGGCGACCTTGTTCAACGCCTCTTCGGTACGAAAATCCTCCTCTGCGAGGGCCGGGTCTCCGGCGAGGAGGCGTATGATATTCCTGTTCTTCTCCTCCTTTTCGAACCTGTCGAGGATCGTCTCGATCCGCATCGCCTTACGGATATGGTCAAGCAGCCTTTTTCCGGTCATCGTTTGGGGCGTTCCGTTCCCGGTCAGGAGCCGGACACGGCTCACGCCGCTGTCGAGGACATAGTTATTCATCGTCTCTTCATTGTGAATATAGATCTCCTGTTTACGGTCGCTTATCTTGAACAGCGGCGGTTGAGCGATGTAGAGATAACCTCTCTCGATCAATTCCTTCATCTGGCGGAAAAAGAAGGTCAGAAGCAGTGTCCGGATGTGCAGGCCGTCCACATCGGCATCGGTCATGATGATGACCTTATGGTACCGGAGCTTGCTGATGTCCTGGTCGTCGTTTCCTATCCCCGAACCGAGGGCGGTGATAATCACTTTGAGCTCCTCGTTCTGGAGCATCTTGTCGAAACGGGCCTTTTCGACGTTGAGAACCTTGCCGCGCAAAGGCAGGATTGCCTGATTCTTCCTGTCTCTTCCCTGTTTGGCCGAGCCCCCTGCCGAATCCCCCTCCACCAGGTAAATCTCACTCCTGGACGGGTCCCGCTCCTGACAGTCGGCTAGTTTTCCCGGGAGAGCACCGACCTCAAGGGCGGTCTTCCTCCTGGTCAGTTCGCGGGCGCGCCGCGCCGCCTCGCGTGCCCGGGCGGCATCCAGGCATTTACCCATAAGCTGTCGACCAACAGCGGGATTTTCTTCCAGATAGCTGCTGATTTTATCATAGACAATCCCCTCGACAAGACCCTTCACTTCGCTGTTCCCGAGTTTTGTCTTGGTCTGCCCTTCGAACTGCGGATTCCGGATCTTGATGCTGATGACGCAGGCCAGACCCTCGCGGAGGTCTTCCCCTTTCAGCGATTCTTTACCATTTTTTAGGATGTTGCTGCTCACGGCGTAGTTGTTGAACGCCCTTGTGAGGGCAGAGCGGAAACCGATCAGGTGCGTTCCCCCTTCGGTCGTGTTGATACTGTTGGCAAAGGAAAAGATGTTTTCCGTATAGGTATCGTTATACTGGAGAGCGACCTCGACCAAACAGTCTTCCCTGCTGCCGGTGATGTAAATAGGGTTTTTGTGAAGAACCTTCTTATTGCGATTGATGTATTCGACAAAGGAAACGATCCCGCCTTTATAAAAAAACTCGCTTGTCCGGTCGCTCCTCTCGTCGATAAGGGTGATCCTGACCCCAGAATTCAAAAAGGAAAGCTCGCGGAAGCGATTAGAGAGCGTATCGTAATTGAACTCCGTCTCCTCAAAGATCGACTCATCCGGCTTGAAGGTAATCTTTGTACCCCTACCCTTTGTCTTGCCAACCATTTCCAAAGGCGCTTTCGGAACCCCCCGAACATAGGACTGGTTGTAGACGCCTCCCTCGCGCCTCACCTCCAACTCCAGATACATGGAAAGCGCGTTGACCACCGAAACGCCCACACCATGAAGACCGCCGGAAATTTTATAACTCTCGTTGGAAAATTTAGCCCCGGCATGGAGCTTCGTCAGCGCCACCTCCGCTGCGGAAACACCCTCCGTTTTGTGCAAATCCACCGGAATTCCACGACCGTTGTCATCAACCATGATACTGTTGTCCATCCTGATCTTGACGACAATCAAATCGCAGAAACCGGCTGAAGCCTCATCGATACTGTTATCCACCACTTCATATACCAGATGGTGGAGACCATCTTTTCCTGTACTTCCGATGTACATCGCCGGACGCTTCCGAACCGCTTCCAGCCCTTCCAATACCTTGATGCTATCGGCGCCATAGCTTTCTGCTTCTTTAGTATTTCCTTGAAGTCCTTTATCTATTTCCATTTATCCTCTCAAAAAATAAGTACTTTTTACAACTTCAGCGGCATCACAATACAGAAGTAATTTTCATTGCCAACCGCCCGGATCACCGCCGGCTTCATCGCCATACCAATCTCAAAATCCACCCACTCCTCATCAATAACATCAATAGCATCGATCAAATAGGTCACATTATAACCGACACTTCTCTCTTCTCCCTGATAGGAAACCTCTATTTCATCATTGGCCTCCCCCACATCCGGATTGTTAGAATTCATGACCATTCTATCATTCGAAAGAGTAATAATCACACCACTGTAACGGTCAGAAGAAATAACGCTCATCCGTCGCAAGGCATGCAGAAACGTATTCTTTCCCACTCCTACGACTACCCCTTTCTCCGAAGGAATGACACGCCTGTAATCCGGATACTCACCGTCAATCAAACTGACCTTAAGAAGTGAATGATCGGTTTTCAACGTACAGGCCCCCTTATTGATCCCAATGAACACATCACCGGTTTCCTCCTCTACAAGTCTACGAATCTCGCTCAGCCCTTTACGTGGTATGATAATCCCCTTATCCATGCTTAAAAAATCCTTTTCCTCTTCCCCGACATCTGCTTTCATCACCGCAAGACGGTGACCATCCGTTGCCACCATCCGAATAAATGAGGCTTCGCCGACACGATCCGTTTCAAAAAAAACACCGGTGAGGTTTTTTCTCATTTCATCAGTAGATATTGCAAAGGCCGTCTTGCGAATCATTTCTCCGAGAAGAGCCCCCTTGATTTTGTGCATGGGAAGCCCCTCCTGATCCTCCACCGTCGGATAATCCGCCGCCGGTATCCCGGGTATCCGGAAGACCTCTTTCTTGCATGTCAGGATCACCACATCTTTGTCGGTCTTTGACACATGGATACTCTCTCCCTGAATCTCACGAACCATCTCATGGAGTTTCTTCGCCGATAGGGTGATATCCCCTTCCCTGATAATTTCCGCTTCATAATCCGCCACAAGCCCGATTTCCCTATCCGCAGCAATAATCTTGATTCGACCCTGCTGCGTTCGTATCAAAAGGTTGCTCAGTATCGGCATGGTCGTTTTTTTCTCCACAATCCCGAGTGTCTTCTGAATACCCTTTAAGAACATATTCTTGTTGATATTAAATTCCATAATTTTCCCATCCTTTCCGGTCTGTAAACAGCCAATATTATCCTTTAGAAAGTGTATTATATAAAAAAACAGTAGTAGTAACAGGTCCTGTTCATGCTGTTCATAAAGATAAAAATAATCCTTTAAACCCCATTATAGCCCCAGTAAATTTGTGGATAGACACGTTGTATATTCTCTCATGTTTTGTTCAGGAGCGTCGAGTTAAGTTCCTCAAGGGTCTCCACGATCGTCCTGTCGGTTTCTTTTAATCGTTTTATTTTATTATGGGCATAGATTACTGTTGAATGATCTCTTCCTCCAATTTTGGTTCCAATATCGGGAAAAGAGCAGTTGGTCAGCTCACGGGCCAGAAACATGCATATCTGTCGGGCAAAGACAAGCGACTTATTTTTCTTGGGAGATTTTATATCGGTAATCTTGATATTCAGCTTGGTCGCGACGGCTTTGACGATCTCCTCAACCGTGATATCAAGCTTCTCTTCATGGCGGAGCAGTCTTTTTAGAACCGCCTTAACCAGGTCCAGATCGATCTCGCGGCCGGTCAGGGAAGAGTATGCGGCGATGCGTACCAAGTAACCTTCCAGCTCTCTGATATTCGTCTCTGCCTGTGAAGCAATGTAGAGGGCCACATTCCCCGGTAGTGTGATCTTGTTCTCCTGAGCCTTCTTTTCCAGAATGGCGATCTTGGTCTCTATCTCCGGTGGTTGAATGTCGGCGATCAATCCCCATTCGAAGCGGGACCTCAACCGTCCCTCAAGATTAGGGATATCCTTTGGAAACTTGTCACTCGTCACGACAATCTGTTTTCCGGCGTCGTGGAGGGTGTTGAAGGTATGGAAAAATTCCTCCTGCGTCCGCTCTTTTCCGGCAATGAACTGGATATCGTCAATGAGAATGCAATCGATATTCCTGAATTTTTCACGGAATTTAGGCATCTTGTCATAGCGGATGGAATTTATGAGCTCGTTCATAAAGACCTCTGCTGAGACATAGATCACGTTCATATCAGGAAAGAATGCCAAGGTTTTGAGTCCAATGGCATTGAGAAGATGGGTCTTGCCCAGTCCCACACCGCCATAAATGAAGAGGGGATTGTAATTTTTTGCCGGCTGCTCGGCGACGGCCACCGAGGCAGCATGGGCAAATTGATTGCAGGCGCCCACAACAAAACGGTCGAAGCTGTAATTCGGATTCAGTGTGGAATTTGCTTTTGCAGGGGCCGCTTTTTTGGGAGCTTTTTTCTCATTGACCGACGCGCTTCCCATTTTTTCCCCTGAGGCACCCCGACTTTTTTCCTGTTCCACAAAAATAGTCACCTGAAGCGGTACGCCTGCCGCGGACTTTATTGATTCCCGGATCAGATCAAAATAGTTCTCAACCAACCAGTCGCGGATAAAGCGGTTGGGAACAGCGAGACGTATCTGGTCCCCTTCCATGGCGTTGATCCGGATCGGGCATATCCAGGTCTCAAAGTTCTGCTGGTTGATGTTTTCCTTAATTATTTTAACTACTTTTTCCCAGAGTATTTCCAAAATTCACAACCTTATGCACAATTTTATCCACACCTGTGGATAATTTTCCCCTTACCTACTGCCTATCGAGGAGCAGCAGAGCCAAACGGTTCAGCTCCTCACTATTGGTATAGCGGATTTCGATGGCCCCCGCTCTTTTCCCGGGGCGGATCTGAACGGCTGTGAGAAAGCGAGAGGAGAGTTCCCGTTCCAGGTCCGTCAGAAAAGTATCCTTTACATTTACATTGGATCTCTTTCCGACAGCAGCTTTTTTTAGATGATGAATCAGACGCTCCGTATCCCGGACATTGAGCCCTCTTTGTTGTATAACCTTTAACGCACCGATCTGTTCGCCGGGCTGATCGATTGCGAGCAGCGCCCGGGCGTGACCGGCTGTGATGCCCTTTCCGATCAGCGCCTGCTTCACCGCCTCCGGCAATTTCAGCAGCCTGACCGTGTTGGCGATAGTGGAACGATCCTTCCCGACGCGGACGGCAATCTCTTCCTGGGAGAGAGAAAAGTGAGTCATCAGAGTCTGATAGGCGTTCGCCTCCTCGACGGGATTGAGATCCTCACGCTGAATGTTTTCGATCAGCGAAATCTCAGCGACTTCCCGGTCATCGGCGTTGCGGATAATGATGGGAACATCCTTCAGGCCGGCTGCCTGTGCCGCCCTCCATCTCCTCTCGCCGGCGATGATCTCGTAGCCAGTCTCCGATTTTCGCACAATGATCGGCTGAATAATGCCGCTCTTTTTCACAGAAGCGACGAGCTCTTGCTGGTCCGCGTCGTTGAATGCACGCCTCGGCTGAAACCGGTTTGGGGTCAGTTCCTCAATGCCGCAGAGAGTAAAGGCCGGTTTGTCGCCGATATTGCTGAGAAGGTCTGGAAACATCGCCCCAAGTCCCTTGCCGAGAGAGTGTTTTGGCGGCATCATATCCTCCCGCTGCTGATAATCTCTTGAGCCAGTTCCATATAAGAGATCGCGCCACGTGATTTTATATCATAGAGAATGATAGGAAGTCCATGACTCGGGCTTTCCGACAGCCGCACATTTCGTGGAATGACCGTCTGAAAGACCCGGTCCCCAAAGTTTTCTCGAACATCTTCGCTGACCCGGCGTGACAAAAGATTACGCGAGTCGTGCATGGTCAGGAGGATTCCCCCCAGTGCCAGGGTGGGATTCAATCTGGCCTTGATCAGCCCCATCGTGTTCAGCAGGTGCCCCAGTCCCTCCATTGCAAAATACTCGCACTGCATGGGCACGATCAGGTAGTCCGAGGCGACAAGGGCGTTCACCGTGAGAAACCCGAGGGACGGCGGACAGTCGATGATCACATATTCATAGGGCGTCTCCAGATTCCTCAGCAGATTTCTGAGTCTTTTTTCCCGATCAGCAAGCGAGATGAACTCCACCTCAACCCCGACCAGGTCCTGATTGGCGGGGACCAGATCCAGATGGGGAATCTGAGTCCCGATAATGACCTCCCTCAGGGGGACCTGGTCGATGAGGCAGTGATAGAGATTCTTGTCCCGGACAACCGCGCCCTCGATTCCCATGCCGCTGGTGGCATTGCCCTGGGAATCGGAATCGATAAGCAAGGTCCGCTTCTCCGCCGCTCCCAGAGACGCCGCGAGGTTGATGGCCGTTGTGGTTTTACCCACGCCCCCTTTTTGATTGGCCATACATATGATTTTACGCATCATTTAATAAAATGATCCCCGCATCATGGTGGTTTAAAAACGAGAATTCTCAAGTAGCACAAATCTAGCGATATGGAAAGTTTTTTTATCGGGTAATTTAGAAGGAAAGACGCTTATAAATAATTATTTTTCTTGAAAAATTTGTGCCAGGCAGGCGGCTGTCCAGACAGGCAGTGAGGATCATGCCGGTGGCGTTCAAAACCGCCCTTGCCTCATCCATCTCCTCTTGTGGATCGGGACCTTTCAGGGCGATCAATAACCCCTCCGGTTTAAGAAAAAAAGAAGCCATCCGGAGAAGTTCCGGAAGTTTGAAGACCGCCCGAGAGATCACGGTATCGTATGCACCTGCACAGGCCGTCTCGCCGATCAGGGCAGCGACACGTTCCCGGATGATGGAGACATTGTCGAGGCAGAGAGTTCGGACGATATGCGCAAGAAAGGAGGTCTTCTTCCGCGAGGACTCCACGAGTGTCAAATGCAGGTTTGGAAGGGCGATTCGGAGAGGGATGCCGGGAAAGCCGCCCCCGCTCCCGATATCGATCAGAAGACCCTCCCGTTTTTCTATCCACGGCGCCGGTGTCAATGAATCGACAAAATGACGGATCACGATCTCCCGTGACGTCGCTTGGGAAACGAGATTGATCCGCTGGTTCCAGAGGAGAAGCTCTCGATGATACAGGGCGAAGAGGTCCATTTCAGCCTGTCCGAGGGGAACGCCGACCGCCGCCGCCCCTTCGGAAAGGGCATGTATTAATGTTTTGTCCACACCTTCTTGTGACAGAGCATTTCGCTCGTGTCAACCTCTTCCTATCCATCACTCTTTTTTTGCACTGATGAATTCAAAGGGATTGTCGCCTGAGAATCCATTTTTTATGGCAACAGCACGATGCATGCAAAAGTTCTCACACAAGCGGCACCCGTTGCAAAGAGCGGCGCTGAAAAACAGATCCCGGTCATCACCGCTACTTTCTATCTTCAATGCTCCGGTAGGGCACATCCCGATGCATGCAAAACAATTGTTACACGTATCTGTTGCAGCGACGGTATAGTAATAATTTTTTAGCAGAGCCTTTCGGGTTTGTTCCGACGCAATCTCTAAAGCCCTGTTTAACAGCTCTCTTTTGAAAGGCAGTGTTTTTGCTGAATATGCCTGCATCGCTTTGCTGTGATCTTCTTTGCCGAAAAGCCCTGCCGCCCTTATAAAGGTCAAGTTTTTAATCACCTTGAAAAAACCGCGCCTGTCATAGGAGACATCCTGAAAATCAAGGTCTTTTTTATTCTTGATTAATCGTACCTTATCAACCGCTCCCATAGAGATCTTTGCTTCAACAGTATTAATCCTTTTTTCAAGGGCGGCGACAATAAAACTGTTTCTGCAATCCGCGCATCCCGATAGATCAAGCTGGAGGGGGTTATTCATTAAAACAGAAATCGCTACGAGATGCTCTTCGGATAACAATCCGAAACAGAAGGTCTTTTCATGAGAAGGGGTTTTTACATTCGCCCTGCAGCCCAGAACAGGCATCCCGACGGAGAACGGGATTTTTTTAAGTTTGTCGATCAGGGAATAAAAATCTAAACCTTTTATTTCAAAACAATCGGAATGGCATGATGAAACGCACAACATACACTCAGAGCATTTGTTCGCCGCTATCGCCACATCTTCAGATATCGAAATGGCATTGAAGCGGCATTGTTCGATGCATCTAGTGCATGAGTTCCGGTTAAACCGCATCCTCAGACATCGGGAACGGTCGGCCGAAATGCCCGCTTCGGCGTTTAATGCCCGAGCTATGATTTTTTCTTTTATCATGGTCGGCGTGGACCGGCCTTTGCGCTCAGCTCTTCCGGAATATCGTCTCCCGGATGCGCTTTTTCAATAAAGGCGGATACACAATCCGCAAGGTTCGTGTAAAATTCATTATCCGTGCCCTCTTTTATTTTATCGCAAAAAGGGTTAACCCATTTCCGAAGAAAGCCGTCGAAGAATAACCCCTGCGTTTTTATATAATCAAGCGCAGCATCCCATTGAGATTTTTCGAGCGCCTCTGTCTCTTTGAATATCAGGTAATACATAAATTCCATCTCTACCGTGATATGGTCGGGGAGATTCCTGAATTCGCTGTCCATGGAAAGTCCATGTTCCTCATAGAGTTTGATCACTTCCATGGTAGAATCGCCCATTACCATATTTTTTCCGTCAAGATACACAGAACCAAAAGGCGGCGCCAATAGCTCATTTGGACCGACAAAGAGTTTTGCATAAGCAACAAGAAGGTCTTCTTCGCTGTATTTCAAAAAGGCATTTTCCATTTCTAATACATGCGCTGCAATATCAGGAGAAATCGGCCTCAGCAATCCTTCAAGGTTATTAAAAAATTCTTCCTGAACGCATATCTCTTTCTGCGGTTGATAAAAACAGGCGGACAGAAGCCTGTAACAGTCGCCTCTTCTCTTTTCCTTTAGAATGAAATCACCGATTTTCACTTTGGATACACCTCATAAAATAAAGGTGGGACTGCCTTTGAAACAGTCCCACTCTCGAAATTCTAAAGGACCGTTACTTTTTTTTAGCTGCTGCGTTTTTAGCAGACTCTTTCTTTGCTTCAGCTCTAAAGGCCCTTATGTAAAACACATTGGGCTGTGTGCCTTTTTCTCCAGGCTTTAAAAGTTCGCCTTTGTTGTTCTTAAGCTGAACGGCCTTGTGTTTCTTGAGCAGCTTGCTTATCTCGCTGTTCGGGTCGCTCTTGTCGCCGAATGTCCTTGCCTTTGAAGGGCACGATGCGACACAGTATGGCTGTTCGCCGTTCAGCACTCTGTGCTCACAGAATACGCACTTCTCAACCTTGCCTTTTTCTCTTATATTGGCATAGTCGGAGTGTTTATACATGGTGCGGTGCGGCGGCGTATCGCCTGCTTTCCTGGAAATTTCCTCTCCCGAAGCTGTGCAACCGGGGATCGCCTCTTTCTTGTCTCTGTAAAACGGATGCACTTCATCTGAGAAGTCATTGAAGCTTATTACGCTGTATGCGGCCGTGGACTTGTCCACATCTTCGGCGCTGTAAGGGCATGCCTGCTGGCACTGGCGGCAGCCGATGCACCTTTCCATGTTGTGGATCGTCATGCCGTTTTCATGCTTGTGCATGGCCTTGGGAGTTACCGGGCACGCCTTCACGCAAGGCGCGTCCGTACAGTGATTACAGAGAACAGGTCTTGGGGTGAACTTAACGTTCGGGAATTTGCCTTCCGTTGTCCTTACAAAATCCGCCCAGTTAAAGGTCTGTCCCTTAGCCCTGTCTTGAGTATTGTTCTCTGTCTTGCATGAGAGGGCGCATACGCCGCAGCCTACACACTTCTGTAAATCTAAAACCATTCCGTACTTTGGCATTTATAATATCCTCCTTTCCTTCTCCTTCAAGCCTTAGCGATTTGAATGCCGGTAAATCCGCCGTTTCTTACATTAGCGCCGCTCAAGCGTTCCGTATCAAAGGGCATTATCTCGTTGTTGTTGACGCCCCTCGGGGTCTTGCCGAACTCCTTTGCTCCCACCTTGCCGTATGCCCAGTGTCCCTGGCCGTAACATTTGGCAACGGTGCCCGGACGGATGCCTTCCCATAGCTTGGCTTTTATCATGTAACTTCCTGTTACAGAGGTTACTTTGACCATATCTCCGTTTTTAATGCCGAGCTTTGAGGCGTCAGCGGGGTTGAGCTGAATGACGTCTTCATGGCTTTCATCTCCAATGTCAACCTTCTTAAACTCATAGTACCACGGAAGGTTCTGGCTTCTGCCTTCCCTGTTGAGCCTTGACTTGTAATCAATGAAGGCGAACGGATACTCCTTAACCTCTCCATGTCTGAAAGGAGGCTCATAATGAGGCACAAAGGCGTGCTCTCCTTTGGCCGTGTAATTACAGGTCTTAAGAATGTCATCCGTATCGGTCTTATGCTTCTCTGCATGTCCCTTCAGCGCCTTCTTCAATGTCTCGCTATAGAATTCAAATTTTTTGGTCACTGTTTTGAACTTGCCGCCCCAGCGCTGCTTGTATTCGTAAGGGTTAGAGTTCCATACGCCGCGCTGCCGGTAATCATCCCAGCCGTTAATCTTGTCGCCTATTTTAGCGCCGGCCGCACTCCAGGCAGGATGCGTATAATATTTTACTGAATAGAGAGCGAATTCCTGTCCTGTCCGTGGGGAAAGGCCGGTCTCGGGGTCTTTGTACTCATTGACAAGACAGTCATAAAGATTGGAGAAGCCTCTCTCTTTCAGTTTCTCAGCGATGAGGAAAGGGATCTCTGTCTCATCATGCTTGACATCCCACATCGGCTCAACAACAGGCTGTATGAGCGCCACGTGAGCGTACCTGTTTTGTTTCTGCTTTACATAGGCCCATTTCTCAAACATGGTAATCCTTGCGGGAAGGACTATATCTGCATATTGCGTCATCTCGGATGCATTGGTGGTGATATGGGCAAAGAAAGGCAACTGCTCCATCGCTTTTTCCCATCTCTGCGCGCCTGTGCAGGAGAAGGTGAAGTTATTCATATAACCGATAGCCATTTTGATTTCATAAGGATTTTTCTCCAGCATACCGGTAGCGACGTTATTCGCGATAGAACCGCCGCCGGATTTGCCCCCGTTAAGGGCAGGTAATGCCTTAGCTCCCCTCTGGTCTATCTTTTTCATTTTGCCGTGCTTTTTTGCTGTTTCATCCAGATATTTGTCGAGTTTCGGCATACTGTTTGCCGCCTGCTTTGCTCCGCCGAGGGTCCCGCCCACATTATCAACCGCACCGAGAAGCCCGTTCAGGGCATGTACAGCCATGGCGCTGTAGCCGCCCCTTACCTGCATTGCGGCGCCGGGGCCGAGCCATACTGCCACATTGGGAGCAGCCTTGCCCATTCCCTTTGCAACCCTGATTATCTGCTCTTTCGGGATGCCTGTAAGCGGGGCAGCCCACTCAGGGGTTCTGTCCTTGAGTTCAAGGTTCCACCATTTTACAAGGCCGTGGGTCTCCTTCTCGGAAAAAGCTGCCTCATCAACGATCTGACCTGCCTTAAAAAGGTTCTTGCCGTCTTTAAAATCTCCCACAAATTCCTTGCTCCAGAGTCCTTCCGTAAGGATCACATGGGCAAAGGCTGTTGCAAGGGCGCCGTCCTGACCCGGTATTATCGGAAGCCACTCGTGAGCCTTTGTGGCGGTTGTCTGCATTCTCGGGTCAACAACGGCAACAGTGGCGTTATCAAGCATATCGCCGAACCTTTTGATTATTGCAGGAACCATCCTGTTTGAGTTTAAAGGGTCGCACCCCCACATCACTACATATTTCGAATTGGACACATCGTAGTCCCTGTAACCCCACATGCCTTCGGTATAATATGCGCCGAAGTTTTCAGCCTCCGCGCAGAGTGAACTGTGGGATATATTGTTCGGTGAGCCGTATACCTTTGTCATTACATCATAGATAACATCCCTCATGTACGAATATCTGCCGCGCAAAAGCATGTACTTTTCAGAATCGCCGCTTTTCCTCAGCTCCATCATCTTATCGGCGATGGTGTTCAGGGCCTCGTTCCATGTGATAGGAACGAATTTGGGGTCGACACCTCTGCCCTTGGCGGGGTTGGTCCTTTTCATGGGGACTTTCACCCTGTCAGGGTCGTAAAGCTCCTGAAGTCCAAGATAACCTCTCGGGCATATATAGCCATCGTTTTGCTTTGAATATCTGTTACCGTTGACTTTTACTGCCCTGCCGTTTTGCACAAAAATTTCTACCGGACACCATGTAGTGCATCCCTGACAAGTGGATGCTATCCAGTGTCCCGCGTCTGTCCCTCCGCTCACTTTTTCGCCCGCAACCGTGGAAGGCTTTGCGGCGAAGGCATTGAGCGAAGGCCCGGTTAATGCTGCTGTTGCACCCACAGCGACGCTTGTCTTTATAAAATCCCTTCTGTTAATTCTCACTTCGTCCCCCTTTCATTCATCAAGTCATTTATTTCCCGTATTAAAACCCTGCTTTTATGTTTTCAAGCTTCGTTTTATGGCACTGAACGCAAAGGGCCCAGCGCACGCCGTATTGTTCCGCAATGAACATCACGAAGAAGGCGCATACGATAAATATACCCAACACAGCACCGATAATCGCTATCTTTTTCTTCATAATGATGAACAAATCCAACAAGTTTATCGATACTTCACGGGCTTTGCACACCTCCCCTCTAACCGTTCGTCAGTGGGCAGCGTACCCAGCCGTGGGTAGTTTATCCCCGATATACTGCAAATAGCCTGCCATTTAAAAGTATATGAAAACATAAGGATAATAAATTAAGGGGTGTTACAAAAAAGAAACGGCAACAGGGACTTATAAGGATAATATCTTGATTATAAAAGGGAAGCTCAGTGGGTATGAAAAGTTGCCGATGTTACGAAAACGAAACACAGCGATGGAGCAAGGCCCTATTTTTCAGACTGAATACGGTAGGCGTTCATTTTTTCCCAAAGCGTCTTCCTGCTTATCCCCAACATGTCGGCGGCCTTTGTCTTATTGCCCAGCGTTGTCTTCAGCACTTTCATAATATGATTTTTCTCCGCGTCGGAAGCGACGTCGGAGAGCCGCAGAGCCTTGCCGCTCTGCCCGCCGTTTACGATAAAGGAAGGCATGTCATCCTTGCCGATTGTTCCGGACGACGAAAGGGTGACGCACCGTTCAACGATGTTTTCCAGTTCCCTGGTGTTGCCGGGATAATCATAGGCAAGAAGCAAATCCACCGCTCCCTGAGTAAAACGGATGTTTTTCGCAAGACCTCTTCCGTACTTTTCCATAAAAAACCCTATGAGCGGCAGGATGTCTTCACGCCGTTCTCTAAGCGGCGGCATGCTTATAGGTATGACGTTGAGCCGGTAAAAGAGGTCTTCCCGGAACCGTCCGGCCTTCACCTCTTCTTCAAGCGCCCTATTTGATGCAGCAATGATGCGGACATCCACGGTCAGCGTCGTCGTGCCGCCGACCCTATCGAATTGCAGTTCCTGAATGACTCTGAGAATCTTTGCCTGTGTGGGAAGTGGCAGATCAGTAATCTCGTCAAGGAAAATAGTGCCGCCGTCGGCGGCCTCAAATCTGCCGGGTTTCCTTCTGACGGCGCCGGTAAAGGCGCCTTTCTCATGTCCGAATAACTCGCTCTCTATGAGACCCTCGGGGAGCGCGGCGCAGTTTACCTTGATGAGAGGCTTTTCACTGCGTTTGCTCTGGTAGTGGATGGTGGTGGCGACAAGCTCCTTTCCCGTGCCGCTTTCTCCCAGAATGAGAACAGTGGCATCCGATGTCGAGACTTTCTCGATAAGCGATAACACTTTTTTTATTTCAACGCTCTCGCCGGTGATGTTCGGACCGCCGTAGCATCTATTGAGGTCCTTTTTGAGCCTGATGTTTTCCTCTTTGAGCCCCTTGATCATAAGCGCTCTTTCAATAAGCAGGAGGAGTTCATCCAGGGCAAAAGGCTTGGTCAGATAATCGAACGCCCCCAGTTTGATCGCCTCCACAGCGTCCTTGATAGTGCCGTAGGCGGTCATCATGATCACAGGGGTGTCCTGCTTCTTGGTTATTTCTTTAACGATATCGAAACCGTTCATATCAGGAAGCCTGAAATCGGTAACGGCGACATCAAAGGGGGTGTCCTTGAAGGCGCGCAATGCCTCTGTTCCCGTCTCGAAAGAGCTGACGTCGTACTTTGCTTTTTTCAATGCGTCTTCCACGCTGATGCGCATGATCTTGTCATCTTCTATCAACAGGATTTTTTCTTTCATGCTGTCCCCTGTCCCGGAAAGCTGATGATGAATCTGCTGCCTTTTCCCGCAACGCTTTCCACCGCAATTTCACCATTGTAGTTTCTTATTATTTCATGAGTCAGCCAGAGCCCGAGCCCTGTTCCCTCTCCTGTCGGCTTTGTGGTAAAGAAGGGGTCGAATATCCTGCCGATATTTTCCTGCGCAATGCCGCAGCCGTTGTCGATCACTTCAATTGAAACTGTGGAATCGTTCCGATAACCTTTCACTTCAAGTGTCCCGCCGTTGCCCAAGGCATGAATCGCATTGATGAAGAGATTCAAGAGCAGCTGCTGAAAATCATGGACATCAAAGGTAAAGTGCAGGTCTGCAGCCACCTCGTTTTTGAAGACAATCATTGCCTTTTTCATTTTATAGTCCAGGAAGGAATACACGCTTTCCACGGCGTTTTTGATATTCATGTCCACAGGGGCATGCTTGGCCTTCCGCGACATCCATAAAAGCTTGCTGACGGTAGTTTCTATCCGATCCAGGCCTTCGTTGACAAGATCCAGATACTTCGCCCTCAGTTCAGGATTGCTGCCGTCCTGCTTGAGCATATGAATGCAGTTGAAGATGCCGCCCAGAGGGTTGTTTATCTCGTGAGCGACTCCTGCGGCAAGAACCCCGAAGGACGCTAATTTTTCCGACTGGACCAGTTTCTCATGGGTCTTTTTTAGGTCTTCATTCGCACGTCGGATCCTCTCGATCATGCTGTTGAAGCGCTCGCCGAGAACGGCAAGTTCATCGTGCCCTCGCACATCAACTTTGATGTCCAGATAATCTCCCCGTGCCTTTTCCATCGTATTTGCGAGCTGTGTGATGGGACCGATAAACCGTCTGGTTAAGAACAGAATGATCACAAAGCCCATGACGAGAAGAACCATCGTCAAAAGGATAATTTTCTTCACGGTGGTCAATATTTCATGTTCCACCTTTTCGAGTGATATGGCGAACTTCAGGATTCCCCATCTTTTTTTACCGATAGAGAGAGGGATGCCAAAATCCAGGGCCTGGTGTTCGCCCGCCGGCATGGACTGTACCGTAGTCCGGTCCGCCTTGAGAGTGTTTATCGTCAACGGATCGGCATAGACTTTTCCGTATTCGGTAATATTGTTGTGCGACATCACCTTGCCCGCTTCATCGAGAATGGCGATGTATAGCAGGCCAACATCCTTCTTATTGAATATCTCCAGGATATAGTTGTCAATAAGTCCCCCCTCTTCTACGAGACCGAGTCGTTCATAGATGAGGTCGTTGATGATGGGGATGGCAAGCGTTTCTCCCAGCAGGCGCCCCTTTTTTTCCACCTCGCTGTAAAGGATGTTCTTCTCTCGCGCGACGGCGAGATAACCGATAATGCTCATGAATACAGTGATGGCCAGGGTTGTCAGGAGGATGAACTTATACCGCAGGCTCAGCCCGGGAAAAAAGTTTGCCGCGTTGTTCATAATTTTAACTTTGGATGGCATCCTATTCCACAGGTTTGTGGAACAGCATTGATTTGTGAACGTATGCCACCGTAATCCTTGTCGGTCGCCTCGGTAAAGCCGTTTTTAAAGTCCTCATCCAGACGTTTCAAGACATTCTGCCCCTGAACGTCTTTGGGATCCAACTCCAGAAGGGCTTTTTTTATGTTCTCGATCACCGCATATGGCGTACCCGGTCCGGCCACAAGCGGCCCAGTGGGAATAGACTCGGATTCGGCAATGACGGTAAGGCCAAGCTTCATATACTTTTTGGCAACGGAATCTCTTACGGCGCCGGCCGTGTATTGTCCTTTGAGCACCGCCTTCACAACGGAATCGTGATAATCGAAATTTGCATAGCCGCTAAGCTCGTTGAGATGTATTCCTGCGCTGGCAAGGAGATAGCGGGGTATGAGGTTTCCCGATGTGGATTTCGAGGAGGCAAAGGCGATGTTTTTTCCCTTTAGATCGGCGAGGGTTCTGACAGGCGAATCCTTCTTTGTAATAATGACGCTCATATAGCTTGTCGTACCGTCCGCACCTTTGGATTTCAGGATGCTTACGGCGCCATATTTCGCATGGGCCTCGAGATAAGTTAGTGGTCCGAACAACGCCACAGCTGTCTCCCCGCTGCCCAGGGCATTTACCGTATCTTCATAATTTTTCTTCAAGACAAGCTCATATTTATAAGGTGTCTTTGTTGCAAGGTAATCGAGAAGGGGCTGGTACTTTTCGTACATGATCCTCGGATTGTCCCTGGGGATGACACCAAAATAGACAATTTTATTATCCTTGATCTTTCCTGCAACCCGGGAACTGTCAACTATGTCCCGCTCCATTTCCCGTATTGAATCATAGTTAGCGTCGGGGACCTCAGTAAATCCCTCTATCATCATGGCGCTAAGGAGTGCCTTTCCTTTGGCTGTTTTATGCATGATGAGCAAGGCATCCTTTACCTTTTTTCTGAGCTCAGGATCAATGTTTCTCGTAACAACAACAGGCGGAATTCCGAAGGGAGGAGAACGCTTGATGATCCTTGTCTGCTTTGTATAGGGAGAGCCGGTCTTCAGCATATATTCATAAACAATGCTCTCTATTGCAGCGCCGTCAACGATCTTCTTGGCCACCATCTCTACGGACTTGTTATGGCTGTAGCTGTAAAGGAATCTTTTGAAAAATCTTTCCGGGGTAGATCCCATGCCCTTCAGTAAATAGGTCGGATAAAGCTTGCCGGTGTTCGATCCAGGGTCTGTAAAGGCAAAAACCTTTCCTTTGAGTTCAAAAAGAGTTTTCACGGGACTGTCTTTATAGACGATTATAAAGGAATGATAAAGAGGGCTGCCGCCCACGGTCGGCGCGACAAGAAGCTCGACGCCAAACCGTTCTCGGTTCTTCACATACGGCGCAGAACAGATGAAAGCGATTTGGACTTCGCCTTTTTTCAGCAACGCGTCCATCTCATCATAGGTCCTTCGATTGACCATCTGCACCGGCTGCTTTATCTGTTCCCCGATGTAATCAATGATGTCCTGGTAGTATTTGACGGTGTCAACGGGGGTGATCATGGAGGCGACGCCAATTTTCACAACATTGCTGGATAGGGCAAAGGCATTTTGCGAAAAAAGAAGGGGCAGGAAGGAAACGAAGAATAAGAGCAGCAGTGTGATTCCGTGTTTCACCATAGCAGGAATAAATTTCTTGAAGAACATTTTTCTAATCTTTCGTTTTTTTGGATTTACTCTAATTTCAATTTGTCAGTATACCTTAAATTTTTCAAGAGGAGATTTGCTTATATCCGTAATGACTGTTGTTAAAGCCGGAGAAAAAGTTTGTAAAAAAATTGTTGCCTGCCGTTATGCGTTTTTGGTATAAGCACATTACATTTTTAAGTCATTGGAGGTTCGGATGTCGTTCAACGACACTGATGAACAGGGTCGGACGGTGATGGTCGAAAAGCGAGGCAAGGACCCGACAGGGCGGAACAGCTATACATGAGTCAGGGCAGTCTCAATAATATTACCGGCGTCATCCTCGTAGGTGGGAAAAGCCGCCGTATGGGACGGGACAAGGCTTTCTTGCAGATCGCCGGCAGGACCCTCTTCGAACGGGTGTTGGCGGTATTCAGGGAATGCTTCGACCGGATCGTGTTGGTGGGCGACCGGGCGGAGCGCTTCGCCGGTTACGGCCTCCCCGTGTTGCCGGACATCTACCCCGGCAGCGCCCTGGGAGGGCTCTATACCGGGCTCTATCACTCGGCGACGGAGCATGTCTTTGTTAGTTCCTGCGATCTGCCGTTTCCGAACCAGGCAGTAGTGAGGCATCTCTGTTCGCTGAAATCCGATTTCGATGCCGTCGTGCCAACTTTGGCGCATGGTTTCGAGCCGCTGTTTGCTCTCTACGCAAAGAGCTGCCTCGGACCGATGAGGGCGCTTCTGGAAAGCGGCAATTTTTGTGCGTACGCTTATTTCCCCCAGGTCCGGGTCAGATATGTGACCGATGAAGAACTTGCTCGTCTCGACAGGGACGGAAAGTCTTTCGTAAACGTCAATACCCCGGAAGACTTCGAAAGAATCAGAAAGGAAGGTTCCTTATGACAGTCAAGGCGGTTTCGTTTGTATCAAAGTCGGGAACCGGTAAAACGACCCTTCTGGAAAAGGTGATCGCCCGGTTGAAAGAGAGAGGCTACAGAGTCGGCGCCATCAAGCATGACGCCCACCGTTTCGACATCGACCAT
>MICN01000073.1 GCA_001829875.1 Syntrophus sp. GWC2_56_31 | reverse complement strand
CGGCCATCAAGGCGAGGATCACCATGCGCCGGGGAATGAGGTCCGGGAAAGCGGAAAGCGAAAACCGGAATTGTCGCAGCCAGTCCACTAATTCATCCTCTTTCTTCTGAGCCTGCGAAAATCCTCATTTCAATACCTCACATCAGCCGCGTTTTCGGATTATCGATGGTGCCGCTGATGTTCAGTGTCAACCGTTTGTTGCCATACGCGGGTATTTCGACCGTGCCGGTCAGGTCTATCCGGCTGTCCCGAAATTCATCGGCAATAAGAATGTTCCCTTTGAGGGAAGCGCTAACTTTCGCTCCTGTCAATGTGAGTTGCGTGATTCTCATCGTCCCGCTCTGGAAACTCAGTTTCCCCTCGATCTTGCTGAAATCGATCTTCTTGAAATCCAGGAATCCTTCGGTAAGCGGAAAAACGCCGTTGGTCAGGGTGAAATCGACGTTCCCCGTCATGTTATTCGGCGTTTCCGTCTTTCCGCTGAAGGAAACGGCGCCCTCCAGAGTTCCTGTAACCTGGCGGGCCAGCTCCTCCTGAAGCCAGGCAATCTTCTCGATCCGCACGCCCCGGAGGGTTGCCCCCACAGTGAGCGGTCCCCGGAAAGAAAAGAGCCGGGAGAAATCGACTTGACCCCTTGCTTCGCCCCCATAACCCTTCGCTGCCAGGAGGATCGTGAGCCGTCCCTTCAGCAGGGAAAGTCCCCCGGGCCGGAGACTCAGGTCGTCCACACGGAAGGCCGCGCCCGGATAGTCGCGATATCCTATTTTGACGTTCGCGAGCGCCAAACCCGGCGGAAAGGACGGCCGGATCTCATCGATGGAAAGAAAAGAGCCGGGATACTGGGCTGCAAACGCCTTCGCGTAATTCGCAAGAGCCTCCCCGGGAAAGCGGAGGTAGAGGCAGACAACAAACATGGCGATGCCGGCCAGGATATAACCCGCAATGGCCCAATTCGGTTTCAGTTTCAGTCTCATCTCAGCGATTCCCGGCCGGCAATGTCTGATAGGTAAAGACCTGAATCAGCACGCTCAGGTATTCCGGAGATTCCTTCATCTTGTTAATGGAGGCCTTCCGTATCCGGACCATCTCCTCCGGCGATTCCACAAGGTATAGAAAATCAACCAGTTGCCTCATCGTCACCTTATCCAGCTTTATCTCCACGGCGGACTCTTCGTGGGTCCCTGCCGAGGAGGGCTTGAGCGGATTTATCGATCGGATGTTCGCCTTTACCGCCGACTGGTCGGCTTGTTTTTCCAGGTAGGAATAGAGGGAAAAACCCGGCGGCCGACGTTCGATCAACCGCTTGATCTTCTCCGACCTTGCTCTTAGGACTCCGTACTCCGCCCCTAGAACGGATAGCTCCCGGATGGCCTTCTCGCCGGCGACTATGGCGCTGCGCACCTTCTGCCTGGCCTCGAAGTAAGGGGCGAGGGCAAACTGGTTAAACAGGGCCGCGCCGATAAGGACGATGCCGGCTATCATAGTGTATTTCTGACTTTTCGTCAGCTGATCCCAGAAATGTCTCATTATTTCAGTGTCATCTTCAATTCGAACTCAACGGCGCTTCCCTGCTTCACCATGCCGGTAGAGCCGATCACCACCGTCTTGAAGGTTTTTGAATTCGCAAACGCCTTCTTTAGCGTCTCCACGTCGTCAAAATTTTGCACTTCCCCCTTGAAGCCGATCGCATTCCCGTCGAGACCCAAAGAGGTCAAGAGACAGTCGGCGGGGGCGAATCCCGAGATTTCCTTGAGAATGTCAAGAAGCAGCGCTCCCGGTGCGACCTCTCCCGTGCCTGCCGAGAGTTTTCGCGCCTCGGCGATCTTTCCCTTGAGTTGTGCCACCGGATCGATGATCCGCTGTACATCCGGATCAATTCTTTTATATTCCCTGCCGATGTCCCGCTTCAGCGCGGCCAGGTGGAGTCGGGCGCTGTAATCATCGAGCCCGATCTCAATACCGGCCAGGCCCAGAATAACGAGCGCCGCAACGGCGCCCTTCTTCAGACGATCCCGGAAATCCCCGTAGCCGCCGAGCGCCTCGAATGCCAGCTGCCGGAAATTGAAGCCTCTCCCTTTGGAGATCGGCCTGGCCGCCAAGGCAAGCGCCTGATCCATGAGCGCCGGATCCCATGAGCGCCGCAGGGTTTCTTCCATCTGAATGCCCAGCATTGCGACAAGATCCGTCCTTTCGACGGACACGGCGAAAAATTCTTCGATCTGCTCTTCGAGTGCCGGGGTCTTTGAACCGCCGCCGGTCAGGATAATCCGGGAGGGCGCTTGAACAAGGCGGCCCTGCCAGAGAAGGTAAGACTGGGTATTCCTGATCTCGGTCAGGAGATGGGCGCTGCACTCCCTGAGGGCCGACACCGCCGCGCCTGGAAGTGCCTCGTTTTGCTTTATCCTCTCCGCCTCGGCCGCGTCAACTTTTAAGGACTCCGCCATTGCCTGGGTGAAAGTCTTCCCGCCGAACGCAAAATGGCGGAGGTGGAGGATCCTTCCTTTTGCCGTAAAGACAATCGTCGTATCGTGTGCGCCGATGTCGATCAGAAGGGCGCTCTCGGGGAAAACGGGATCGTCCATCAGGCGGGCGGCGAGCGGGACGGCGTCGATGTCGATAACAGCCGTCTCCCGAACATATCCGGCCAGTAGCGCACTCCGCTCGCTGACAAGCGAACGGGGGGCGAGAGCCGCGAAGATCTCCGCCTGCGACTTCCCGCCGGTCTGCGTGTAATCGATGAAGACCTTATTGAGAGGCGTTTGAACCAACGGCTCGAGGGCAAAGGCGATCGTCTTCCGGATCTTCCGGTCATCGTGGAAAGGAAGCCGGATCTCCCTGAACGAGAGGGCCCCGGTCGGGAGCGCCGTCACGCAGAGTGCATCGCGGAAGGCCTGATCGGTGAAAAGCTGGCTCAAGGCCTTCGTCAGATCGCCGGCCGCGGCTATATCGATCCGGAGGAAACCAAGCACACGGTATCCCCCTCGGAACCCGCGTGAAAGGAGAACCGCTTTGACGCTGCCTCCACCGATATCGAGGCCCAGGATTCTTTCGGGCATTACTCCACCTTCCAAGACAACAACTTGACTGTTCTCCGACTGGGTTCCCTCTTGATCACACCCGTAATCCTCTCGGCGGCCCGTCCCTGGAAACCGACAGCCGTGACCCTGAAGATCCCGCTCTGGACCGTGATCAGGCTCGCGGGGATGTTTATCCCGGCTGCCCGGGGGAGCTTCTGATACCAGAGAGGATCGGCAAGAGCGTTCCGCTCATCCCGCCGGTACTTGTCGAACCGCTCCACCTCGTCGTCGGTCATCTCCTCCGCCAGCGCCCGGAGGACGTATTTCGGGGCGGTATTGATGTTGACCCGTCCGTCGCCGAAAACGGTCAGACACCGGGAGAGACCGGGGGAATCCCCCTTACCGTAAAACAAGTCAGGAGACACTCCCTTTACCATCAATAATTCCTCAATGCAATCAAGAGGAGCATTCTTGGCGGTGTATGGTATTTCCCGTGCCGCGTAGAAAGCCCTCTCCGCACCGCCCCCAGTCACCGCATCATCCGCATCGATCCAGTCCTTGATCGCCTCTACCAGTTCGATGGCTTTGCCCTGCTCGAGGCGGAAATACGGGCCGGTGAGGAGCCGCAGGAGGAGATCGCGAATCGGAGGATTGTAACCGTTGCCGCTGACGAGGCGGTTGACGGCAATTTTCCCCCCCTCGTCTTCGATCATCAGTTTGAAGGAACCCAAGTCGAAGAAACGTTCGGACTGGAGGGAGATCATCTCGGTGTTCGCCCACAGCTCCGTCAGGGCGTCAAACGCGTTCTTATCGGCCATAAGCAGCGCCTCGCCTACATGGAAACCGGACTCCGCGATATAGCGGAGCCGGATGCCGTCACTGAGATTTGCCGCCTCGTAGATGCCGGAGCGGGTGTCCCGGTTGAGCTGGATCGTCAATGCCGTGATGATGCTGATCACCATGAGAACAAGGATGAGGGCGACGCCCCGTCGGTTCGAACATCGCACTCTCATAGCGCCTCCGGACGGTTGAAGGGGAGACGGACCCGGATCATGAAGCGATGGGGACGTTTGCGGTCGGTCTCGTTTATCAGGCTCAGGCGGATCAGAACCGCGGCCGGGACCCGGTTCTTCTGCACCTCGACGACCTTCGTTCCGGAGTCCCAGGATTCGTGTTCTTTCCCCGAATCGTCGTAGAAAGTGTATGTCAGGGCCTCCACCTGGTTGCAGAGGAGAAATCCGTCGGTGGGTGAGGACTCCTTTTCCGGGTCGCGGTAGAGGCTGTCCATCCGTAAAAGGGTATATCCCTCCTTCCCCTCCTCCTTCGCTTCCACAACGCTGTACTCGATGACCGAGATACCTTCCGGCGCCTCCTTATCGCTGAAGGCGATATGGGCCATCGAACGGAAGATGACACGCATGAATTCCCGATTGCCCAGGGTATACGACTTTGTCTTGAATGTGAACGCCCCCCGCCAGAGGGCTGCCGACTGGAGGTCTCGGGCCATCCGGTCGAGAGTGCTCCTTGCCATGCCATAAATCTCGGCATCGTATTGGATTTGGCCGATGATCCGGAAAGTCCCGGTATAGGAGGCGTAGATGGTGGATAAAACGATCCCGAGAATGAGGATGGCAACGAGTATCTCGATCAGTGTGTAGCCTTCCAGACCTTTATGCTTCACGGTAGTACAACCTTATAGAGGGTAAGGCGGTAGGTGTTGCGTTTCGTCATCCGGCTGTTGGTCACCGTAAGGGTGATCCGCTTGAGCAACTGGATCTCCTCCACATTTCCGACCTCCATCTGCCACCGGTAGTCCGGAAACGCTTCCCCAAAATCGCCGTTCGTGTCGGCGGCGATCGCCTTGCGGGTGTCCGCATCGATTTCCGCCATCCGGCTCTGCGCCAGAAGTGAGGCGGTGGTCAGAAAGCGGGAGTCCGACGCCATCGAAACGCTCTGGGATTGCGACTGGTACACCGCGATGAGCGCGATGGTCATGATCGCCATCGCAATCATGACCTCCAGCAGCGTGAAGCCTCCCCGGCGGGTAAAAATCCTGCGCGGCTCTCGGCGCTGCGATTCGGGGCATCCCGATTGGGCAGGATCAGAAACCGGCACCACGCTTCTCCTGAGTGAAGGGGAGATCGACATCGCTCTCATACACACTCACCGCCTGAAGAAAAGGGTGAAAAACCAGGGTTAAGGTCTGGTCTCCTTTGGCCAGGTGGACAACAGTAGGCGTCATATACCCCCCCTTAAAAAAGCGGATAACGGCCTCACCTT
>MICN01000072.1 GCA_001829875.1 Syntrophus sp. GWC2_56_31 | reverse complement strand
CGCCGCCTTGCCCGGGAGGAGGGTATTTTCGTCGGGATATCAAGCGGCGCCGCCCTCTGGGCCGGTTTGGAGGTAGCCAGGAGGCCGGAAAATGAAGGGAAATTGATCGTGGTCATCCTCCCGGACACCGGGGAGCGTTATCTCTCAACCTGGCTGTTCAAACCGTAACTGCGTCGGCTTGCCTGGACCGGCTGCCTCTGATTTCGGGGGAGGATGGGATCGATACCGTCCTCCCCCGAAAATGCAATATCGCGTCTTCGGGATTCGGCAACCCCGATTCACACCTCCTGTCCATTCAAAATAAACTCAAACAGTACGCTCTCAATACCCAGGACGCTGAGTAACCCTCACCATAACAGCATGATGCAGGCGTCACCTATGGGTAAAGGCGCCCACATATCGGCTCACACAGCCGCTACGGAAACCGCCTTTGTGGTCCTTGATAACGCGGCGAAAGGGAAGCATTACCTGATTCAGGATGTGGACAGGGATGTACTTGCACGACTCGTGAACCAACAGGTCAAAATCGAAGGGGATCTGGACAAGGGAACCGAATCCATCGAGGCGAAGAACATCTATGCGGTAGCTGCCGATAAATCCTGGAAGAAGGTCTGCGCCAAGGACGTGACTGACGATATGTATAGGAACGCTGAGGGATCCCATCCCTTGCTCTCAGGGAGTTAAGCCTCCGCTGGAATCGTCAAAAAACCCCCGGAGTGATCCGGGGGTTTTTTTATGTGCGCCCGGCAGGCTTCAGTCATGCGCGGGGATAACGAGAGGGACGCAGGAAAGCGATTATCAACGCGATCGTTTCAATAATTGGATTGCGCTAATAAACCTATTGATTTATAATTACAATGTTTATCCTCTCGGGAGACAATCCGGGATATTTTGTTGCTCAAAGACCCTGCGATCCGGTGTGAGTGATTGCCATGCATGTTCACAGGAAATTGATCATAAGACTGCTTTTGGCGTGGATTCTTCTGTCCGTCCTGATCGGCGCAGCGGTATTCTTTCTGGAGATGAAGAAGATCAACGCCTATGTTGTCACACTGGCCTCGGAAGAATCACGTGATTTCGAGGGAATCCATAGTAAATTTCTCAAAAATCCTGACCAACTCCATCTTGAACGCCTCCGGGAGGAAAGCCGGAAGCACGTCGAAGAAAGGCATTTCATCTCGGTCAAGCTCTATAACCGGGACCGTGAAATGATCGTCGAGGCGAACCATCCTGCCGCTCGGTCGATCGAAGAAAAAATCGACAGGCACCGTCGTGATATCGCCATGATCAATAGCGTTCATTTCCAGCAATTCTATGGCAAGGGCGGCCAGATCTTCGTCATGGTCCAGATACCCTTGAAGACAACCGGTCAGGAGACCGCAGGGTATTTTGAGGGGGTTTATAAAGCGGACCCCCGGACGATGGCGGAGATCAAAAACCGTATCCTTCTCTCTCTCCTGCAGGTCGTGGTGATCATCTTCTTCACGGCACTCGTGATCTACCCGATCGTCCTGACCCTGAACAGAGGGCTGATCAAACTGACCGGGGATCTCTACTATGCCAACATCGGGATGCTGAAGGTCCTGGGCGGCGCCATCGCCAAGCGGGACAGCGACACCAACATCCACAATTACCGTGTGACGATCTATGCCATCCGCCTGGCGGAGGCCGTCGGTCTGAAAAAAGAATATATCGCCGGACTCATCAAGGGTTCGTTTCTCCATGACGTGGGGAAGATTGCGATCAGCGACCTGATTCTCCTCAAGCCGGGGAAACTCACGGAAGAAGAGATGTCGACCATGAAGACCCATGTGCACCATGGCGTCGACATCGTTGGACATTACGGTTGGCTGAAGGATGCCGCGGATGTCGTCCGGTATCATCACGAGAAATTTGACGGCCGTGGTTATGAAACCGGTCTCAAGGGGCACGATATTCCAATCAACGCCAGAATCTTCGCCGTGGCCGATGTCTTCGACGCCCTGACCTCCCGGCGTCCCTACAAGGAACCTTTTACCTTGGAGACGGCCATGCGGATCCTGATGGAAAGCCGCGGCAGCCACTTCGATCCGACGCTGATCGATGCCTTTGCCGGAATCGCCGAATCGCTCTACGAGGGAATCAGCGGAGTGGATGATAAGCTCCTCGAAAACAGACTGGATGGGCTCATCGACCGGTATTTTTCTACGGGCCTTCAGGAGAGCGCCCGACTGAACTGCTGGGAGTTCATGAAGTGCGGCCGGGAGATCGGTGGAGCAAAAGTGCAGGAGTTGGGGGTCTGCCCGGCCTATCCGGACCACGGTAAACATTGCGCCCGCATCGTCGGGACGCTCTGTAACGGTGAAGTTCAAGGATCGTTTGCCTTGAAGTTCGGAACCTGCTGGAAGTGCCCTTTTTACCGGAGCAGACATTATGACCGGATGTTTCGAAAGCAGTCGGGGGAGCTCTGTGGAGAGCTGGAGGCGCCTTAAGATACCCCGCATCAACATCTTTGTTTACTTTTTGTACTGGCGGGGCGTGTTCATAAGCACGCATCTAACTTCAGGAGGGACTAGACATGAATGGAAGGCAACTGATCATCGGCGTGTGTGCGATTTTAGCATGGATAATGTCGGCATCCTCGGCAGTCATGGGCCAGGATTCTCACTCGCAGCATGGAACTCACTCGGCCGCGGCGCCAGAGAGAGTTTTTCAGGCAAAGATGTCTGTCCCCGATGAAACCAGACCGGGAGAGTCTTTTACGATCGACATTCATATTCAGGATGACAAAGGACGGAAGGTTGCCGACTTTGATGTCTTCCAGGAAAAGCTGATGCATCTGATCCTGGTCAGCGACGACCTCGGTTTTTTCAGTCATCTTCACCCTGTGCATCAGGGAAGCGGTCATTTTCAGATGACAGCCATACTCCCGTCTGCGGGGACCTATACTTTGTTCAGTGATTATAAACCGGCCGGGGACAGGGAACAGATTTCCGTGCTGAAACTCCGCATGAATGGAGCGGAGAAAACAGCGGGCGTCACGGATATGAAGAGTTCTGAAAAAATTGTTCAAGACATACAGGTTCGTATGAGTTTCTCTCCGAAAACGGTAAAGACGAATGAAGACGCCATCGTCACATTTGATTTGAAACAGCTCGACGGTAAGCCTGTTACAGGATTGGGACCGTACCTCGGTGAAAAAGGGCATCTGGTCGTAATCAGAAAATCGGCACCGTTGATCGACAAGGACTACATTCATGCCCATGCGGTGAAAGAGGGGGAAGCGTCTGAGATAAAATTTACGGCCCGTTTTCCCGACGAGGGTCTTTACAAACTATGGTGCCAGTTTAACAACAAAGGCAGGATTCTGACGGCTGATTTCTGGATAAACATTGAACGTTAGGGCAAGGGAAAAAGGAACTGATTCCGGACATAACAAGAGGAGGCTGATCGATGAAGAGATTTGCTTTGTTTACGACAGTGATCGGACTGACGCTGGTGGTTTCCGCTTGCGGCCGTTTCGATCGCGGTTTCGGGGAGGGATGGGGACCGATGATGAGTTTCGGATACGGAGGAATGTTCATGTGGATGCTTTTAATCGTTATCCTGATTGCAGCGCTCGTCTACTGGTTGGCCATGGAGGCAAAATCAAAGACGAAGGGGATGTCGGGTGAAACCCCTCTCGACATCCTGAAAAAACGCTATGCCAAGGGAGAGATCACGAGGGACGAGTTTGAGAAGATGAAAAAGGATCTGGAGGCTTGATCTGACTGGGACGGTGGATCACTGATGGGATTATTGACAAAACCTGAAGTCAGCACTCAGAAGTTTTTTTAATGTTAATCGAGGCAGCGCTGATGAGACACAGCTTAAAGTGTCTGCGGCAATTTTTTCACCCGAAGCTCGGCAAGCGGTGAGGGCTTCGGGTGAAAAAACAACTTGACGTGTACCTGCACATCGTGTATTCAAGTATTCAATTGAACAATGGAGCATCCCATGAACAGTTTACCTGATCACAGGACCGTGTATGAACAGATCGCCCGGGTCGGGAAAGCGATTTGCGCTCCCGCCCGCCTGGAAATTCTGGACCTCCTTTCCCAAGCACCGCAGGATGTTCAAACCCTTGCCCGTAAAAGTGGATTGTCAATAGCCAATACTTCACAGCATCTGCGGGTCTTGCATGCGGCGCGTCTTGTCGGTTCCTCGAAGAACGGGCAAAATGTTGTTTATCGCCTCGCCGAAAAGTCCGTCGCGCACTTTCTTCGTACACTGCGCATTCTTGCGGAGGAACGCATCGGCGAAATACGCGAGATAGCGGCGGCGTGTTTTCACGCTCAAGAGGAGCTTCAGCCCGTTGATCGTAAAAACCTGGTTGACCAAGTTAGAAAAGGTCTTGTCACCGTTATCGATGTGCGCCCCTCGGAAGAATATGCGGCGGGTCACATCCGGGGGGCGATTTCCATTCCCCTTCCCGAGTTGCGCCGGAAACTCCGGCTCTTGCCGAAAGATCAGAACATTGTCGCTTATTGCCGGGGGCCTTATTGCGTGCTTGCCGTAGAGGCGGTTGAGTTCCTTCGAAGCAAAGGATACACCGCCAGGCGCCTGCCGGACAGCGTGAACGATTGGCGGGCGAATGGCTTGCCGGTGGATTGAGAAAGGGAAATGAAAATGAAAAAACCGATTTACCTCGACTACAATGCGACAACGCCGCTCGCCGCCGAAGTCATTCGCGCCATGCAGCCTTATCAGCGGTTAAAGTACGGAAATCCCTCGAGCGCGCATGCATACGGCAACGAGGCCCGTTTTGCCGTTGAACACGCGCGCGCGAAGGTGGCGAAGTTGATTCACGCTTCACCCGATGAAGCTGAATGTCTCGTTCGCGGGCATTCTGGCCTATGAGTTGCTCGAGCAAATCGGCAAACGAGTCGCCGCCTCGGCCGGCGCGGCGTGTCACTCCGGCGGCGCTTCCGTCTCCGCCGCGCTTCAAGCCATGCGGGTTCCGCTTTCGGGCAGTTTAAGGATGACACTAATATTTATTTGGGTCTACGTTGGAGTTTTTGAACCCTTAGAAAGAGTAAATAAAGTGCTTGACAACCCAAAGTGCATCAAAGTATATTAGCATAAACTTATAAGGATGGCTGAGGGGGAGCATGAAGGAAGCAGCGGAACAATTCAAAATACTCTCTGTTGATAAACGGATAGAGATTATTGAACTCTTAAAAAAAGAGCCGATGAGCGTTAATGTGTTAGCTGCAGCATTGAAGATAACCCAGTCCGCAGCATCCCAGCATTTACGAGTGCTCAAAAGCACGGGGCTCGTCCAAGACGAAAGACGGGGGTATTGGATATATTATTCGTTAAACCGAGATACCCTTGAAAAATGCCGTCAAAGGCTTAACCGTATCTGCACCTGTGGCTGTTCAGGACAACCGGAGATCGTGGAAAAAATTTGAAAGCAAAAAAGGGGTCAATATTTTTTTGCCTAAACATATAAGTAGGTACGCATTCACTTAAACAGAAAGGAGGTGAGAACAATGGCGAAAGACAAAGAGATAAAAGAACAACCTGAAACAAAGACAGTAGACATTAAGAGCGAAACAAAGTGTTCCTGTGGTTGCGGCTGCATTCTGCCCATGAAGACGAAGTAGTAAATCCTTTGTGAGGGCGGATTGAAAAATCAATTCGCCCTCACTCATTCAATCATACGGAGGACAAAATGAGAGAGATCATATTAGCGGGTTCCTATTGGCTGCATCTTATCGCAACAGTTATATGGATTGGAGGAATTACTTTCCTCCTCTTTATTGTGATACCATCAGCAAAGCAAGTTTTAGGCGTAGAGGCCGGCAAGCTGATGGGTGAAGTCTCAAAGAGATTCACTCCCATAGCGAACTATAGTATAATTTTCTTGATTGCTACAGGGGCTGTATTAACCGCCGTTAATAAGCAGTTCTCAGGAATTGGCAATTTTGGCAACAGTTGGTCTTTTGCTTTAATCGTGAAGCATGTTTTTGTATTAGGAATGGTCGCTGTCCATTTTTATAGGGGATTGATATTGGCTCCCATGATTACGAAAACAGGAACAGCATCCGAGAAGGCATCTTTACAGAAATTGTCCCTGAATTTGGTCAAAGTGAATTTTTGTTTGGGACTGATTGTGTTACTATTAAGCGGGATTACATCTATTCTAAATTACTGATCTTTTCCGTCACTATTTTTTTAAGGGGTGATTTTTTCAAGAGGATGTCGCGGATTTTCAGAAAATGCACCTTAGCCGAGATGGCGATGCGTCAGAAGGTGACGCGGTAGAACCTCACATCCGATAATTACACGATTTAACGACAGTGGTCTCAATTTAACAAACGACCCGATTCCTGCCCGACGTCTTGGCGAGGTATAGGCGCTCGTCGGCTTTCTTGAGAAGCGCTGAAAATTTCCGGATGCCGTCGTCGGGAAACGAGGCGATGCCGAAGCTTGCGGTGATCTTCTTACCTTGCTCTCCGGAGGGGAGTAGGACATCGGCGCTTTTGATTTGTTTCCTCATTTTCTCCGCAACCGCGAGGGCGGCGGCCTTATCGGCGCCGGGAAGGATCGCTAAGAACTCTTCCCCTCCATACCGGACCACGGTATCCGCCCTTCGGATCCCCTGCCGGAGATGGTCGGCGAATTCATTCAAGAGTTTATCCCCCGCCTGATGCCCATAGGCATCATTGAACGATTTGAAATGATCGATGTCGGCGAAGAGGATCGAAAAAGGCG
>MICN01000071.1 GCA_001829875.1 Syntrophus sp. GWC2_56_31 | reverse complement strand
CCTCTTGATTTTGTTTGGTGGGTCGTGCGGGAATCGGACCCGCGACCAACGGATTAAAAGTCCGCTGCTCTACCGGACTGAGCTAACGACCCTTATCGGAAAGCCCGATCTAATAACAGCAATGTACGGTTATTGTCAAGCGAAACATGCCGGCCTCGCACAAGGACCGGATGCTTCGTTGCGCTGCATCCTTCCCTTGCTTTCGCGGGAGAATGCTTATTGCGACGGTTCGATGGCCCCTCTTTTCTTTCAGCCCGCAAAAGGATCATTGAGAATGATGGTTTCGTCCCGATCCGGTCCCACGGAAACGAGGACCATCCCGACGCCGGCAAGCGCCTCCAGTCGCTCGATGTAGCGCCTGGTGTTCGCAGGGAGATCCTCGATCTGTTTCGCTCCCCTAATATCCTCCGACCAACCGTCCAGCTCCTCGTAGAGCGGCCGGCAGCAGTTGAGGATTCGCAGGTTGGCTGGAACGGATTCGGTAAACTCCTCTTGATCCATTCGGTATCCGGTGCAGATCTTCAGCTTTTCGATCCCGGTCAGGACATCGAGTTTCGTCAAGGCGATTCCGGTGATTCCCGAAACACGGATGGCCTGGCGGATCAGGACCATGTCCAGCCAGCCGCAGCGCCGCTTGCGGCCCGTGGTCGCTCCGAATTCCTGTCCTACCTGCTGCAGTCTGGCGCCGGTTTCGTCCTTGAGCTCCGTAAGGAAGGGCCCTTCGCCGACCCGGGTCGTGTAGGCCTTGCAGATTCCGACCACCGATTGGACGGAAGACGGTCCCACGCCGGTGCCGCAACAGGCGTTGGCGGCTACCGTGTTGGAAGAGGTCACATAGGGGAAGGTTCCGTGGTCGATATCGAGATGGTTCCCCTGGGCCCCTTCGAAGAGGATTCTCTTTCCCTTATCGATCTCCCTCTGCATGATCAGCGAGCAATCTGCGGCGTAAGGCCGGAGCGCTTCGGCATAGGTTCGATACTCCTCGTAGATCGCCTTTTCGTCCAACGGCTCTTCGGCGAAAAGCTTTGTGAGATAAAAGTTCTTTTCCTCTATATTCCGGCTCAGCTTCTCCCGGAAGACGACGTCGTCAAGAAGGTCGCACAGGCGGATGCCCACCCGCGCGATCTTGTCCTCATAGGCGGGCCCTATTCCCCGGCCGGTCGTCCCGATCTTCTTTCCGACGCCGTGTGATTCCCGGGCCACATCGATCCGCCGGTGATAGGGCATGATGATGTGGGCTTTTTCGCTGACCAAAAGCCGCGTGCTGTCGGGGAGGAGCCCGCGGTTCCTGAGGGTGTTCATCTCTTCGATCAGGACGGAGGGATCCACCACGACACCGTTGCCGATAATGCAGAGCTTGCCCGCGTGAAGAATACCCGAAGGGATAAGATGCAGAATGGTCTGTTTCCCTCCGACGACCAGGGTATGGCCGGCGTTGTTGCCCCCCTGGAAGCGGGCGATGACATCGGCGCTTTGTGCGTAAAGGTCGACGACTTTTCCCTTCCCTTCGTCTCCCCACTGGGTTCCCACTATCACTACATTTGCCATGATACGTTCTCTCCAAAAGATTCATTTTAGATGCGGATGTCTCTACATCTCCAGATCGGCGACCGAGATCACATGCGGCAGTTTACGGAGTTTGTCGATCACGTCCGCCGAGGCCATGCTGTCGGTGCTCAGAACGACCATTGCCTGGCCGTCGACCTGTTCCCGGCTCAGATGGAGACGCGAGATGTTGACGCCATCTTCGCCTAGGGTCGTGCCGATGTTGCCGATGACCCCCGGTTTGTCGTAGTTGAACATGACAAACATCCGTCCTTCCGGGATGACCTCCACCGTGAATTTATTGATCCTAACGATCCGCGGCTCCCGGCGGCCGAAGATGGTGCCGGCGGCGGAGATCTCGCCCCCGGCGGTCCTGATGGTGAGGGAGATCATGCTTGTGTAGTCTTTCGTTTCGCTGCTCTTGGCCTCGATGACCTTGATACCCCTTTCCTTGGCGATCAGCGGGGCGTTGATGTAATTGACGCTCTCGTTGAGGATGGGGGTGAGGAGCCCTTTGAGCAGCGAGATAGTGATCGGCGCGACGTTGTAGTTGAGGATCTCCCCGCTGTATTCGATGACGACCTCCTTGATGGCGCCGGAGACGAGCTGTGCTTCAAATTTCCCCAGCTTTTCAGCCAGGTTCAAATAGGGCCGGATCACGGCGAGAAGCTCGGCGCTGACCGAGGGGAAATTCACGGCGCCCTTGATCTCGCCGGTCGTCAGGTAAGCGCAGATCTGCTCGGCGATGGCGACGGCGACATTGATCTGCGCCTCGTCGGTTGAGGCCCCCAAGTGGGGCGTGCAGATGACGTTGTCCAGCGCGATGAGCGCAGCGTTCTTTGTCGGTTCCTCCTCGAAGACGTCGAGGGCGGCGCCGGCAACCTTGCCTTCGACCAGGGCGTCATAGAGATCCTTCTCGCTGACGATGCCGCCCCTGGCGCAGTTGACGATGTATACGCCTTTTTTCATCTTTGCAAAGGCAGCCGCGTTGATCAGCCCCTTCGTCTCTTTTGTCATGGGGGTATGGACCGTGATGATATCGGCCTGGGCGTAAATTTCGTCCAGGTTCGCCAGAGAGATGCCCATCTTCTCGGCCGCCTCCGGGGCGATGAAGGGATCGTAGGCGATGACCTTCATCTTCAGTCCACGGGCCCGGTCGGCGACGATGCTGCCGACCCTTCCGGTGCCGATGATCCCGAGGGTCTTGTTGAGGAATTCGTGTCCGCTGAATCGGGTCTTTTCCCATTTGCCGGCCTTCATGGATGCCGTCGCCTGGGGGATCTGCCGGACCAGGGAAAGCATCATGGCGATGGTGTGCTCTCCGGTGGTGACGGCATTGCCGCCCGGCGTGTTCATCACGACGATACCCCGTTTGCTCGCTGCAGGGATATCCACGTTGTCCAGACCGATGCCCGCGCGGCCGACGACCGAAAGTATCCCCGCACAATCGATGACCTCCTGCGTGACCCTGGTGGCGCTCCTGATCACCAGGGCGTCGTAATGCCCGATAACCGATCTAAGTTCCTCCGGGGTGATCTTCGTCCGGACGTCGACCTCGATCCCCGGCGTCTTCTTGAATATGTCGATGCCTTCGGCAGAGAGCGAGTCGCTGATCAGAATCCGTTTCATGGGTTGTCTCCTTCTTCGCGGCTATAGTGCGGCGATCTTTTCTTTGTAAACCTTTTCCAGCTCCTCCAGTGCGGCGCGGATATCCGCGGCGTCTATCGTGGGTCCGCACCAGAAACGGAATCCCGGAGGCGCATCCTTGTACGAGGTCATGTCGTAAGCGGCCTTCCGTCTACCCATTTCGCTCGCGATGCTCTTGAGAAATTTCGTCTGCTCACCATCGGGCAGCGCCCTGACCTTCTGATTGACCACGGAGAGGCAGACCGAGGTGTTGGAGCGGATCTCCGGCGATTGGGCCAGAAAGGCGATCCAGTCGTTCCCGGCGACCCACTCCTCGACGATCCGAAGGTTGGCGAGGCTCTTTTGAATGAGACCATCGAGCCCAAGGCCGCCGGCCCACTTCAGGGCGTCCAGATAATCCTCCACACACAGGAGGGAGGGGGTGTTGATCGTGTCCCCTTCGAAGATCGCCCGGTTGATCTTGCCTCCCTTTTTCATGCGGAAGATCTTCGGAAGCGGCCAGGGGGGATCGTAGGATTCGAGACGTGCCACCGCCCGGGGGCCCAGGACAAGCATTCCGTGACCGGCCTCCCCGCCGAGACATTTCTGCCAGGAAAAGGTGACCACATCCGTCTTCGACCAGTCGATCGGCATGGCGAAGGCGGCGCTCGTCGCATCGCAGAGGGAAAGGCCCTTGCGTTCGGCGGGAATCCAGTCCCAGTGGGGGATCTTTACGCCACTGGTCGTCCCGTTGGCGACGAAGACCACATCATGCTCCCAGTTGACGGCTTTGAGATCGGGGATTTGCCCGTACTCGGCCCGAAGGATTACGGGATTTAACCGCAGCTGTTTCGCGACATCGGTGGCCCATCCCTCCGAGAAGCTCTCCCAGACAAGGACAGTCACCGCCCTGGCCCCCAGCAGGCTCCACATCGCGGCTTCAAAAGCCCCCGTATCCGAGGCGGGCATGACACCGACAAGGTAGTTTTCGGGGATACCGAGGATCCTCCGCGTCTCGGTGAGGGTCAGGGCCAATTTCTCCTTTCCAAGGGCGGAACGATGCGAACGTCCGACCGCGGCGTCCCTCAAAGATTCGAGGTTCCAGGCGGGTCTTTTGCTGCACGGCCCGGAGCCAAAATTTGGATTATTCATGATCGACTCCTTCTCTACGCGTTTCAAGTGAACACGCGGGAGATATATCAACATTGGAATGATTACTCAAGCGTTTTGGTTTTAGGTTGACGCAAGGAGGCAAGACAAGGTATGCAAACAGGGGTAGACAGATTACCGGTGGGAGGTTCATCAGTGAAAAAAGTCAGGACGATGTTCTTCTGCCAGAACTGCGGGCAGCAGTCGCCGAAATGGCTGGGAAGGTGCCCCGCCTGCGGTGAGTGGAACCGCTTCGTCGAAGAAGAGATCCGTGATGTCGATGCGACGCGTCCGGCCGATAGCCGGTTCGATGGCGTTCCCCAGTCGATCGATTCCATTGTAGCCGATGAAGGGGATCGGATTTCTACGGGGATGGATGAACTGGATCGCGTCCTCGGGGGCGGGATTGTCGGTGGGTCCGCCATTCTGGTCGGCGGCGATCCCGGGATCGGAAAATCGACATTGCTGTTGCAGGCTTTGGAGAAAATGGCGGAGAAGGGGCGCACCGTTCTCTATGTCTCGGGCGAAGAGTCGGCCCGTCAGATCAAGCTTCGGGGGAAAAGGCTCGGCGCCTCCGCAAAGGGTCTACTCATCCTTGTCGAGGTCGAGCTGGAAAATATCCTCAGCCGGATACAGGAGATCAAACCGGCCGTCGCCGTGATCGATTCCATCCAGACCATCTATTCCTCCGTTCTCTCCTCCGCGCCGGGCGGCGTGGGGCAGGTCCGCGAGGCCTCGGGGCGGCTCATCCTCATGTCCAAGAAGACGGGTATTCCGATCTTTCTCGTCGGCCACGTGACGAAGGACGGTTCGATTGCAGGACCCAAGGTCCTCGAACATATGGTCGATACGGTGCTCTACTTCGAAGGGGATTCCGGTCACGCCTACCGGGTCATCCGGGGGATCAAGAACCGCTTCGGTCCCACCCACGAGATCGGCGTCTTCGAGATGCGGGATACGGGTCTTATCGAGGTTGCAAATCCTTCCGCCTTCTTCCTGTCGGAAAGACCCGAGGGGGCCGCGGGATCGGTGGTCGTGCCGAGCATGGAGGGGACCCGGCCGATCCTGATCGAGGTCCAGTCGCTGGTCGCTCCCACGAGCTTCGGGATGCCGAGGCGGACGGCGATCGGTGTGGATCATAACCGGGTGTCGCTGCTCACCGCGGTCATGGACAAGATCTGCGGCATCCATCTGGGCAACAGCGATATCTTTCTGAACGTGGCGGGCGGAGTGAAGGTAGATGAGCCGGCGATCGATCTCGGGATCGTCTCGGCGATGGTCTCCAGCTTCCTCGAACGGCCGACAGCGGCCGGTACGGTTGTCTTCGGCGAGGTCGGCCTGACCGGCGAGATCCGGGGAATCTCCCAGACGGAGGTGCGAATCAGAGAAGCCGCCCGGATGGGTTTCACGCGATGTATCCTGCCCCGGACCCTTTCCCGCGAAATCCTGCCGGAGATACCGATCGAGCTCATCAAAATAGGCTCTCTGAAGGAACTGACGGAGCATCTTTTTTGACGGCTACGTAAAAAGGCCGGATGCTGCGTTGCGCTTCATCCTTCGTCATTGCGGCGTACGACAAAGTACGCCTCATTCCTCAGGATTCGCGCGCCTTGCCTGCGGCCTTTTTACGAAGCCGTCCCCAACTTATAGCTTCTGAGACATTTTACGAGAGCATCTTTTTTGACGGCTGCGTAAAAAGGCCGGATGCTGCAAAATTTTTTATGCCTCATATCTTGACATGAAAAAATAGATGCTTATTATAGGCCAATCTCTGGAGACAGAAGATGAATCGAATGTCGAATATAATGATGAAAGGAGAGGTTAAGGCATGAAAATCAGACCATTACAGGACAGAGTGATCGTAAAGCGGATTGAGGAAGAAGGGAAGACCAAGGGGGGGATCATCATTCCCGACACCGCCAAAGAGAAGCCGATGGAAGGACTGGTCATCTCCGTAGGGAAAGGTAAAACGGCTGATGACGGCAAACTGATCAAACTGGATGTCAAGGCGGGCGACAGGATTCTTTTCGGAAAATACTCGGGCACCGAGGTGAAGATCGACGGCGTGGAGCACCTCATCATGCGTGAGGACGATATTCTTGGTATTATCGAGAAATAATCAATTGATTACATAAGGAGGATATATTCATGGGAGCTAAGATACTTCAATACGATGAAGAAGCGAGGAAATCGATCCTCAACGGGGTAAACGCCCTGGCGGATGCAGTAAAGGTGACCCTTGGACCCAAGGGCCGGAACGTGATCATCGACCGTAGTTACGGCGCACCCAATGTCACCAAGGACGGAGTCACCGTTGCCAAGGAGATCGAGCTTGCCGACAAGTTCGAGAATATGGGCGCCCAGATGGTGAAAGAAGTGGCGAGCAAGACGAGCGATGTGGCCGGTGACGGAACCACCACCGCTACCCTTCTGGCGCAGGCGATTTTCCGCGAAGGCGCGAAGAGCGTGGCCGCCGGGAGCAACCCGATGGATGTGAAGCGGGGAATCGACAAGGCCGTCGACGTGGTCGTGAAGGAACTCAAGAAGATGAGCAAGCCGACCAAGGACGCCAAGGAGATTGCCCAGGTCGGGACCATTTCGGCAAACAATGACGAGGCCATCGGCGCGATCATCGCGGAAGCAATGGAAAAGGTCGGCAAGGAAGGCGTCATCACCGTGGAAGAGGCGAAAGGTCTGGAGACCGAGCTGGAGATCGTCGAAGGGATGCAGTTCGACCGCGGCTATCTCTCCCCCTATTTCGTCACGAACGCGGAGAAGATGGAAGTCGAACTCGAAGACTGCCTCATCCTCATCTATGAAAAGAAGATCAGCAGCATGAAGGACCTCCTTCCCATTCTGGAGCAGATCGCCAAGATGGGTCGGCCGCTCCTGATCATCGCCGAAGATATCGAAGGCGAAGCCCTGGCGACCCTCGTGGTCAACAAGATTCGCGGGACCCTGCATGTGGCGGCCGTCAAAGCCCCGGGCTTCGGCGACAGAAGAAAGGCCATGCTCGAAGATATCGCCATCCTCACCGGCGGCAAAATGATCTCCGAGGAGATGGGGTTAAAGCTGGAAAACACGAAGCTGGAAGACCTCGGCCGCGCCAAGCGGATCAGCATCGACAAGGATAACACGACGATCATCGACGGGGCCGGCTCACGCGCCTCCCTCGAAGGCCGCGTGAAGCAGATCCGCGCTCAGGTCGAAGAAACCACTTCCGATTACGACCGCGAGAAACTCCAGGAAAGACTGGCCAAATTGGTCGGCGGAGTTGCGGTGATCAAGGTCGGCGCTGCGACCGAGACCGAGATGAAAGAGAAGAAGGCCCGCGTAGAGGATGCGCTAAACGCAACCCGTGCGGCCGTTGAGGAGGGGATTGTTCCCGGCGGAGGCGTAGCCTATCTCCGGACGCTCCCCGCGCTTGACAAGATGAAGCTGGAAGGCGATGAGCAAGTCGGCGTCCGGATTGTGAAAAAAGCCCTTGAGGAACCTCTCAAGATGATTGCCAACAATGCCGGTATGGAAGGCAGCATCGTCGTTGAGAAAGTCAAGGACAGGAAGGGCGCATACGGATTCAACGCCCGGACCGATAAGTACGAGGACATGATCGCAGCCGGCGTCATCGATCCGACCAAGGTGACCCGTTTTGCCCTGCAGAACGCGGCGAGTGTTGCGTCCCTCATGCTGACGACACAGTGTATGGTTGCAGATAAACCCGAAGAGAAATCGGCGATGCCGGCAATGCCTCCGGGCGGCGGCGGATACCCCGGCATGGGGATGTAAGAGTTCAGAGCCGGGTCCATTTAATGAGTAAAAAGGCCCCCGTCAGCGGTTCGCCGGTGACGGGGGCCTTTTCATTACCGACGGCTTCGTAAAAAGCCCGGATGCTGCGTTGCGCTTCATCCTTCGTCATTGCGGCGTACGCAAAAGTACGCCTCATTCCTCAGGATTCGCGCGCCTTGCTTGCGGCCTTTTTACGAAGCCGTCCCTCTATTCGGTGCGCTCGACTATCGTCGCAATCCCCTGTCCCACGCCGATGCACATTGTGACGAGACCGTAGCGCGAACCGCGTCGCTTCATCTCGTGCACCAGCGTCGTCAGGATGCGTGCGCCGGTCGCGCCGAGCGCGTGACCGAGCGCGATCGAGCCGCCGTTTACATTCACCTTCGCCGGATCCATTTCCAGTTCGCGGATGCAGGGAAGCGCCTGCGCGGCGAATGCTTCGTTCAATTCGATCAGATCAATATCGCCGATTTTCAGACCGGCGCGTTCCAACGCCTTGCGTGTCGCCGGGATCGGTCCCAAACCCATATACGATGGATCGACCCCCGCCACCGCGCTTGCGACGACGCGCACGAGCGGCTTGTAGCCGAGTCGCTTGGCGGTTTCGGCTTCCATCAAAAGCACCGCCGCCGCGCCGTCGTTGATGCCGCTGGAATTTCCGGCCGTGACGGTGCCGTCTTTCTTGAACGCGGGCGACAATTTGGCGAGTTGCTCCACCGTTGTTTCGGGACGCGGATGCTCATCCTTGCCGACGACAACCGGATCGCCTTTTTTTTGCGGAATGACGACGGGAACGAGTTCATCATTGAATCTCCCCGCCGCGTGCGCCGCGCCCCATTTCTGTTGCGAAGCGAACGCGAATTCGTCCTGCTCCGAACGGGTCAGACCATACTTTTGCGCTACGTTCTCCGCCGTGTCGCCCATCCCTTCTTTCGCGTACGCCATCGTCATCCGTGGATTCGTAAAGCGCCAGCCGATCGTCGAGTCGAATACTTTCACATCGCGCGGGAACGGTGAATCGGCTTTCGCAAAAACGAAAGGCGCGCGCGTCATCGACTCGCAACCGCCCGCGACAAACACATCGCCCTCGCCGATTTTGATCGCCTGCGCCGCACTGTTCACCGCGTTCAAAGCGGAGCCGCACAGGCGATTGATCGTCTGCCCGGCGACCGAATAAGGCAGGCCCGCGAGCAGGACCGCCATCCGACCGACGTTGCGGTTGTCCTCGCCGGCCTGATTCGTGCAACCCAGTATGACATCCTCGATCACATTCGGATCGAGTTTGCTGCGCTTGACGATCTCCGCAATGCAGAGCGCCGCCAAATCATCCGAACGCACATTCTTTAACGCGCCGCCGTATCGTCCTACCGGCGTGCGCACCGCATCAATAATCACCGCTTCGCGCATTGTATCCTCCCCCTCCCCTCAATCCCCTCCCGCCAGGGGAGGGGAAACGTGATTTTTATATGTATTGTCCGCCGTCCACCTTGATCACTTCGCCGGTAATGTGCCGCGCTTTTTCGGTGCACAGGAACGACACGAGCCACGCCACCTCTTCCGGCGTGCCGAGGCGGCCCAACACGATTTCCGCAAGCGCTTTCTGCTTTACCTCTTCCGGCGCCGTTTTCATCATCTCGGTCTCGATCAGGCCGGGGGCAACCGCGTTGCAGTTCACGTTGAACCTGGCCAGTTCGCGCGCGACGGTTTTGGTCAGACCGATGATCCCGGCCTTGGCGGCGGTGTAGTTCGACTGCCCGAACTTGCCGCGAATGCCGTTGATCGATGTGACGTTGACAATTTTACCGCTGCCCTGGTCTTTGAACAGGGGTGCGACCGCGCGAATGTAATTGAAATATCCTTTGAGGTTGATCGCCAGCGCTTCGTCCCACTGCTCCTCGGTCATTTTCCAAATGACCGCGTCGCGGTTCACGCCGGCGTTGTTCACCAGGATATCCACGCGGCCGAATTCTTTGACGACCGTATCCACCATCGCCTGCGCGTCCTTGAACGACGATACGTCGGCGCGGATTGCAAAACCGCGCCGCCCCATTTTCACGACCTCGTCACAGATCGCGTTCGCTTCGCTGTCATGCACGCGATAGTTGATCGCAACGTTCGCGCCGTTTTTCGCCAGGTCGAGCGCAATCGCGCTGCCGATTCCGAGGCTGGCGCCGGTCACAATGGTATTCTTCCCTTCGAGTTCCATTTCCTCTTTCTCCTTTTATGTTCTTAAGAAATTGCTTTGGCGCGGTTTGAAGATATGGAAAGCGGTCATGCATGTCAAGGAGAATTTGTCGCAACGTATTGCGTATCGTGTTGAGACAGAAGCAGTGTTTCCGTTGCGAGATAAATCGTTGACACCGGAGAAAGGAACAGGTACGTGTATTATCAATTTGACCGACAATAGGAGGATGAAGAAAATGACGACAGCCGGAAGCGCCGACCATATCCGTATCAGTTTCAGCGAAGGGATTTTGCATATTCGGATGAACCGTCCGGAAAAGAAAAATGCCCTTACCCGTGTCATGTACCAGACGATGGCGGATGCGATCCTCGGGGCGGACGAGGATGGGGCAACCCGTGTGATTCTGCTGACGGGGACCGCCGATTGTTTCACGAGCGGCAATGATCTTGCGGATTTCATCGCTATTCAACAGGAAACGGGGATGAAACATCATAATTCTTTCCTTCCCGCGATCAGCCGCGCCAAGAAGCCTGTGATAGCGGCTGTAAACGGCGTTGCCATCGGCATCGGCACGACGATGCTGCTCCACTGCGACCTGGTATATGCCGGGACGAAGGCCCGTTTTCAGCTTCCCTTTGTCAATCTCGGGTTGTGCCCGGAATTGGCCTCAAGTCTTCTTCTCCCCCGTCTCGTGGGGCACCAGAGAGCCGCCGAAATACTGCTGCTGGGGGAGCCGTTCGGGGCGGAAATCGCACGGGGATTCGGTCTCGTCAATGCCGTGTGCCCCGAAGAGACATTATTTGAAACCGCTTTTCAGAAAGCGCGGCAATTGGCGGCCCAGCCGCCCGCCTCCGTACGCCTGACCAAGGCGCTCATGAAACGCCCCCTCGAGGCGGCGGTGTCGCAGACCATCGAGGAGGAGCTTGCGCTTTTCGTCGAATTACTGAAATCTCCTGCGGCGGCGGAAGCCTTCCATGCCTTTGTCGAAAAGCGAAAGCCGGACTTTTCCCGTTTCTCCTGATTCAAACAGGACGACTTTTTACGAGGTCGTCAACTTTGAAGTGACTCAGAAGACGCTTGAAATGGGTTTCCGTCTGTGATAGCTTTACAGGCTATTTGCAAGGACATTTCATCTTGAGGAGCGCTTGATGGACTACAAGGAGAGCTTGAATCTTCCGAAAACCGATTTTCCCATGAAGGCCAATTTGTCGCAGCGGGAGCCGGAGATGCTGGCCCGCTGGGACGACATGCATATGTATGCCCGTATCCGAGAGGTGTCCGGGGGGCGCAAACCCTACATCCTCCACGACGGCCCTCCCTACGCCAACGGGAGCATCCATTTGGGCACCGCGCTCAACAAGGTCATCAAGGACATCCTCGTCAAGGCGAAGAACATGGCGGGTCACGACAGCATCTATGTCCCCGGTTGGGATTGTCACGGCTTGCCGATCGAGCACCAGGTGGACAAGGAACTGGGTGAGAAGAAGGCGGGGATGTCCCTGGCCGACAAACGTCGCTTCTGCCGGGTGTACGCCGATAAATACGTGGGGATTCAGCGTGAACAGTTCAAGCGTCTCGGGGTGTTCGGCGAGTGGGAGAATCCCTACCTCACGATGACTTACGACTACGAGGCGACCACGGTTGCGGAGTTCGGCAGGCTCTACCTGGGCGGGAGCGTCTACAAAGGGAAGAAACCCGTCTACTGGTGCGCCACCTGCAAGACCGCCCTGGCCGAGGCCGAGGTCGAGTACCAGGACCATACGACACCCTCGATATATGTGAAATTTGCGCTCATTTCCGACATCGCCTCCCGTCGGGCGACACTCGCCGGCGAGAAGGTCTCCGTCGTCATCTGGACGACGACCCCCTGGACGATTCCGGCGAATCTCGCCATCGCCTTACATGCGGAGTTCCTCTACGTGGCCGTTAAGGTGAAGGGTGAGGTGTTGATTCTCGCCAAGGACCTCCTCGATTACTGTCTGGACGCCTTCGGCTTTCGTCATGAACCGTACGAGATTCTCGACGAGTTTCCCGGCGCTCTCCTTGAGGGTCTCAAGTGCCGCTATCCGCTGGTCGACCGGGAGACGCTCCTCATCCTCGCCCCTTTCGTCACCCTCGACGCCGGGACCGGTTGTGTCCACATCGCCCCGGGCCACGGACAGGAGGACTATGAGATCGGGATGAAATACGGTCTGGATAATTATGCCCCCGTGGACGACGACGGGAAATTTACCGGTGATGTGAAAGATTTTTCCGGCCAGTTCGTCTTCGACGCCAACGAGGCGATAAACAAGGCCCTGGCGAAGGCGGGCGCCCTCATGGGAGCGATGGAGATCCAGCATACTTATCCCCACTGCTGGCGCTGCAAACAGCCCATCATCTTCCGCTCGACGGAACAGTGGTTCATCTCGATGGAGAAAAACGACCTCCGGAAAAAGGCGCTGGCCGCCATCGACGGCGTCGCCTGGATACCCGCGTGGGGACGCGACCGGATCTACGGGATGATCGAAAACCGTCCCGACTGGTGCATCTCGCGTCAACGGCTCTGGGGCGTCCCGATCACGATGTTTTATTGCAGGGAATGCAACGCCGAGGTGATGACGCAGGAGATCCTCGATCACGTCGTCGGGCTCGTCCGGGAGCACGGCGCGGACGTCTGGTTCGAGCGGGAGGCCAGCGAGCTTCTGCCCGGTGGAATCCGGTGTTCAAAATGCGGCGGGGCCGATTTCAGGAAAGAGACGAACATCCTCGACGTCTGGTTTGATTCCGGCGTCAGCCACGCCGCCGTTCTGGAGCGCCGGTCGTATCTCGGCTCCCCGGCGGACATGTACCTCGAGGGGAACGACCAGCACCGGGGCTGGTTCCATTCCTCGCTCCTCGAATCGGTGGGGACGCGGGGAAGGGCGCCTTACCTGAACGTCCTCACCCACGGCTTTGTCGTGGATGGCGAAGGGAAGAAGATGTCCAAATCGGTCGGAAACGTGATCGACTCCCAGACGATCGTCGACGAGTACGGCGCCGAGATCCTCAGGCTCTGGGTGGCCGCCGAGGATTACACCGAGGATATCCGGATCTCCCCGGAGATTCTGAAGCGCCTGGTCGAGGCCTACCGGCGGATCCGGAATACCAGCCGTTTCATCCTGGGCAATCTCTACGACTTCAATCCCGGCACGGATCGTGTGCCTTACGCGGAGATGCTGGAAATGGACCGATGGATCCTCCACCGTCTCCAGGAGGTTATCCGACGGGTTCGCGATGCCTACGAGCAGTACCAGTTCCATGTCGTCTACACCACACTCTACAATTTCTGCACGGTGGACCTTTCGTCGCTCTATCTCGATGTCCTGAAGGACCGTCTCTATACCTCGAAGGCGGCATCCGCGGCCCGCCGGTCGGCCCAGACCGCAATGACGGCGATCCTGGAGGCGATGGTCCAACTCCTGGCCCCCATCCTCACCTTCACGGCGGAGGAGACATGGCTTGCACTTCCCGACTATCCCGGCAAGGCCGAGAGCGTCCACCTTACCCGGTTTCCGGAGGTGAATGAAGCCTATATTCAGACCGAGCTGGCTGAGAACTGGAAGACGCTCATCGCCGTCAAGGGAGAGGTCGCCAAAGCCGTGGAGGTATCGAGACAGAACAAAACCCTCGGACATTCGCTCGATGCCTCGGTGACCCTCTCAGCGCCGGAGAAGCTGCGTACGTTCCTTTCGGCGCACCTCGATGATCTGCGCGCACTGCTGATCGTTTCCGATGTCCGGATTGTGGATGAAGGGACGAGCGGAGAGGCTTTTCGGAGCGCCGAGATCGCGGGTCTCTCGGTGAGCGTGGGTCGCGCGCCCGGAGAGAAGTGCAATCGCTGCTGGATCTACAGCGAGACGGTAGGCTCGAACACCGAGCATCCGACGCTGTGCGAGCGGTGCCGTGACAATCTTTGACGGCTTCGTAAAAAGGCCGGATGCTGCGTTGCGCTTCATCCTTCGTCATTGCGGCGTACGCAAAAGTACGCCTCACTCCTCAGGATTCGCGCGCCTTGCCTGCAACCTTTTTACGAAGCCGTCCCATTAGATAGGAGAGGCGGGTTTTGCGGAAAAAGATGATCCTCTTTCTGGCGATTGCAGGCGTCGTGATCCTCCTGGATCAAACGACGAAGTATTGGATCATCGCGACGCTCAAGCTCCATGAGGGCTTTGCGGTCGTCGACGGATTTTTCAATATCGTCCACGTGCGCAATCCGGGCGCTGCCTTCGGCTTCATGGCCGGGGCGTCGCCGGCGTTCCGGTCCGTTTTTTTCGTCGCGATCACCCTGGCGGCGATCCTCCTCATCCTTCATTACCTCTGGCACACCCTCCGGCAGACAGGAAGCGAAAAGCGTTCGCTTGTCTTTTCCCTGTCCCTGATCCTTGCGGGGGCGGTGGGAAACCTGATCGACCGTGTCCGTTTTGGCGAGGTGGTCGATTTCCTCGATGTCTATGTCGGCACACACCACTGGCCCGCCTTCAATGTCGCCGATGCGTCCATCTCGACCGGCGCGGCTGTCCTGGCGATCGCCCTCTTTGTGAAGAGGAAAGAAGGGGCGGACGCAGCGGGATCGGATCAATAGGCCCGGCTTGGCGGTTGTTGGAGACGGTCGATGGGAGCCGGCAGGTTGTCTGAAGACGTTTCGGCACAGGGGAAAAACCTTCTTCGTCATTCCAGTATAATTGTGGCGTCTGCGGCCGCCGCCCCTTCTTCGCCGACGATCAGGGGGTTGATGTCGATCTCCCTGATCCGCGGCTGACCGAGACCGATCTCGCCCAGGGTCATGAGGATCCGGGCGATCTCTTCCCGGTTCACGGGAGGTGACCCACGGAAGCCGTCGAGCATCTTCTGACCACGGATTCGGCCGATCAACTTCAACGCTTCCCGGTGCGTCAGCGGGGCGACGGCGAAAACCGCGTCTTCGAAAAGCTCGGCCATCACGCCTCCCAGACCGAACATGACACAGGGACCGAACTGGGGATCGCGCAGGAGCCCGAGGATCAGCTCCACCTTCCCCGGCAGCTGTTTCTGGACGAGGACCCGGCCCCTGCCCTCCATCTTTTCCATGAGACTGCCGAACGTTTCCCGGGCGGCCCGACCGTTGGGAATCCCCAGGCGAACGATGTCGAGCTCCGTTTTGTGGACCCCTCCGGGAAGGAGCCCCTTCATGACCACCGGGTAACCCAGGGCGGCGGATACCGCCTCGGCGTGGGCCGCATCGGCGGCGACCTCCTCCGGGACGACAGGAATGCCGCAGGATCGAAGAACCGCCTTGGAAATATGTTCGTCGAGGGGTCCGGATGCCGAACGGATGTGTTTCTCAAGATAGGCGGGCAGTGTCCGATCGTCCTTGCTTTCAGCAATGACCGGTTCCGGTCGGTAGCGTTCGCCGAGGACCGCGCCCAGGCACTCCGCTGCGCGGGAGATTTCCGTAAAGACGGGAATCCCGTGGACAAGCGCCTCCCTCTGGAAGGCGTAGGTGTCGTCCCTTCGGCCGATGATCCAGGCGATGACCGGTTTTCCGGAAATACGGATCCGGGCGGCCAGTTCGGCGGGGTTTATCCTGCTGCGGGAATTGCTGATAAACACGTGGAGAAAGACGGCATCCACCTCCGGATCACCGAGGAGAAGCTCGAGCGAGAGGCTAAAGACATCGACATCGGCGCCGACCTGTCTTTCTACCGCCGGCCAGAGATCGACGGGATTGGTCACCGGCATCCATTTCGGAAAGAGCTCCGCCAGGGAGCTCCTGGTGGATGCTGAAAGAGTGGCCATGGTTAACCCCTGTTCGGCCACAAAGTCGGTGGCGACAATGCCCGCCCCGCCGCTCAAGGTCAGGATCGCGACCCGGCCCGCCCCGCCTCGATCCGGCTTGGTCAGGGCGAAACACCGGCAGAGGTCCATCATCTGTTTGAAGTCCCGTGCCTCGGTTACCCCGACCTGTGCGAGGGCGCCGGCGACGATTCGCTGATTGCCGGCAAGCGATGCCGTGTGGCTCCGCGCCGCCTCTGCCCCCTGGCGGCTCCGACCGCCTTTCAGGACGACGATCGGTTTTTCGCTCCTCCGGCACAGATCCAGGAATCGCCGACCGTCGGAGAAGGATTCGAGGTAGAGGCCGATCGCTTCGGTGTCGGGATCGTCCAGAAAATATTCCAAAATATCGCATTCATTCACATCGACCTTGTTCCCCAGGGAAGCGACCTTGCTTACACCCATCGTGGCATTGCTCATGATGTCGATAAGGAAGATGGCGGAGAGCATGCCGCTCTGTACGACGAGGGAGACGGTTCCGGGGATGAATTCCTCCTGCTCCAGGGCCCGTGGATCCATGAAGGAAAAGATGTGGCGGTGGACAACATCGACGAGGCCCATGCAGTTGGGTCCCCACAGCCGGATACCGGTGCGTGCGGCGATGTCGGAGAGTGCTTTCTGGAGACGCTCCCCTTCCGGGCCGGCTTCGGCAAAACCGCCCGATTCGATCATGATTCCGCGTACGCCTTTCCCGACACAATCCTCCACCGCAGCAGGCGCCAGCGGAGCGGGGACGAAGACGACGGCGAGGTCCACAGGATCCGGGATGGAGCTGACGGTTGGATAACAGGTCAGACCTTCGATCTGCCCGTATTTCGGATTGACGGGGAAAATCCCGCCGGAAAAGCCGAGCAGGATATTTTTCAGGATGGCGTTGCCGCCCTTGAGGGGATTCGGTGTCGCACCGACCACGGCTATCCCTCGCGGGTTGAAGAAAATATCTATAGGCATCGATTGCCTATTGACTTTAATCATTCTGCTGAGAAGGATTATTCGCCTGTCCCTTCAATTTCTCGAGTTCCTCCAGATACTGCTGCGACTGGGCCTTCACCCGCTCAATTTCCTCCCGGGCCTGTTCCAGCTTCTCATCTTGCTTTTGTCGCTCTTCCCTCGTCTTGTCCTGAATGGCATCCAGACCCACGTAGATTGCAAGGATACCCCCGAGAATCAGCATGATAGGAACACCGCCTTTCAGTATCAGGGTGAAGGCGTCCCACCACAGGAAAAAACCGATCACTCCCAGGATCCCCGATACAGCACCGCCAATAAGCAATAACATCGCCGAACCTCCTGATCATCGGATTTTTTATTTATTTAACACGGAAAAGAGAATCAGGCAAGGCTAAAGTCGATCCGCCGTTTAGGAGAAAATGCTTGATTAATTTCGCTTCTTAAACTATTATTTTTCTCTTATCTGCGGGTCTCTGTGACCGCCGGAGCATGTATGAAGAAGTCATTAGAGTATACGGGGATTGTCGTGATGGGGCCGAATTTTGATAAAGGGGACGGGTTGATTCCCGCCGTAGTACAGGACGATCAGACGGGCGAGGTTCTGATGCTGGCGTACATGAACGAGGAGGCCTGGCTGAAAACCCTTGCAACGGGGAAGGCCCACTATTGGAGCCGGTCCCGGCAGAGTCTCTGGCTGAAAGGGGAGACCTCCGGCCATATCCAACTGGTCAGTGAAGTCCGACTGGATTGTGATGAAGATACCATTCTGCTGAAGGTCAAGCAGGTGGGCGAAGCAGCCTGTCACACCGGTTACCGGTCCTGTTTCTATCGTAAATGGGCCGATGGTGATTTTGTGACCGTGGGAGAAGCGGTCTTTGATCCAAAGGAAGTCTATCGATGAATAAACTGAAATTAGGGATTCCGAAAGGGAGTCTGGAAACCAAGACGGTGGATCTGTTCAAAAGGGCGGGGTGGAACATCTCCTATGACAGCAGGAGTTACTTTCCCGATATCGATGATGAAGAGCTCTCCTGCACCCTGGTCCGCGCCCAGGAGATGTCCCGCTATGTGGAGGAGGGTACGCTCGATCTGGGGCTGACCGGCCAGGACTGGATTACCGAAAACGCATCGGATGTCGTGGCCGTCCAGGATCTGATCTATTCCAAAACATCGACAAGGCAGGCCCGATGGGTCCTGGTCGTCCGCGAGGATTCTCCCATCCGGTCGCTTGAAGATATGGCGGGGAAAAAGGTTTCGACGGAACTCGTGAACTTCACACGGCGTTATTTCGCGGAGCGGAACATCGATGTCCATGTCGAATTTTCCTGGGGGGCAACCGAAGCGAAAGTGGTTGAAGGGCTCGTCGATGCCATCGTCGAGGTAACGGAGACGGGAAGCACCCTCCGGGCCAACAAGCTCAAGATCATCCATGAACTGATGAAGACCAATACGAAACTGATCGCCAACCGGGCGGCGTGGGAAGACCCCTGGAAGAAGCAGAAGATCGAACAGATCCAAATGCTTCTTAACGGATCGCTGCAGGCGATGGGGAAGGTAGGGCTGAAGATGAATGTCTCGCGGGAGAACCTGGCTCGGCTGATCCCTGTGCTCCCCTCGCTGAAGGCGCCGACGATCTCCGGCCTGTATTCGGAGGACTGGCTTGCCGTTGAGACCATCGTGAACGCAAATGCAGTCAGGGATCTGATCCCCCTTCTCAAGGAGGCGGGGGCTGAGGGAATCATCGAGTACCCGTTGAATAAGGTCATCTGAAGGAGGAAACGACGATGCGGCAGGCGACGATCCGTAGAAAGACCACGGAGACGGATGTTTCGGCGGAGGTCAATCTGGACGGGAGAGGGGAGGGGAGTATCGATACCTCAGTCCCTTTTCTCGATCATATGCTGAATCTCTTTTCCAGGCACGGTTCGCTCGATCTTACCATCCGAAGCCAGGGCGACACCGCGATCGACGCGCATCACCTCGTGGAGGATGTAGGGATCTGCCTGGGTCAGGCCGTCCGGAAGGCCTTGGGCGATAGGAAAGGGATCAGCCGGTATGGAACGGCGGTGGCGCCGATGGACGAGAGTCTCTGCAGTGTGACGATGGACCTTTCCGGCAGGCCCTATCTGATCTGGCGCGCCAAACTCGGCAATGCAAGGATCGGGGATTTCGATCCGGCGCTGCTGCGGGAATTCTTCAAGTCATTTTCGGATCATAGTGGAATAACGTTGCACATTAACCTCAACTATGGTACGAACGTTCATCATATGGCGGAGGCAATATTCAAGGCCTTTGCCCGCGCCTTTAGAGAAGCCGTTGCGATCGACGGGCGGGTCGAGGGCGTTTTGTCGACCAAGGGGTCTTTAGATGTCTGAAGAAATGATGAAGAGGGTCGTCACCGATAGATTTTCCTGTTTTCTGAGGTATCTAAGCGGGTCTATCTCCTTCTGCTTCCTTTTGCTCGTGGTCGTGGGTTGCCATTACCGCGGGGAGGCGGTTGTCAGCGATTCGGAAAAGAATCCCGTCTTCGACCGGATTGCCGTGGTCCCTTTTCAGCAGATCGCTCCGGAAGATCGGGAGGGCGGCGCCGTTCGCTGTCCCCTCTGCGGGATAACCATCAATGCCGTGGGGACGCCTGGAAATCCGGAAAAGATCCTGGAGACGCTTTTTCTGGAGGAATTGAACAAAAACAAACCGAAATTCCATCTCCTCGACAGGGAGCGGGTCGCCGCCGTCTTCCGGCGGGTTTCCGCGAATTCCCTCAAATCCCCCCTCAACCAGGTGCTTCGAGACGTGGGAGGCGAACTGGGGGCAGAGGGCGTCGTTGTCGGTTATGTCTACCGCTTCAGGGAAAGAAAAGGGGTTGCCTACTCGGTTGAGCATCCTGCGGCGGTGACCTTTGAAATCCACCTGTTGCGGGTCAGCGACGGGGCGCTCGTCTGGCGGGGCTTTTTTGACAAAACACAGAGTTCGCTGATGGAGGATCTCTTCCAGATTTCGTCTTTTTTTCGGGGGGAAGGGCGGTGGGTTACTGCAAAAGAGTTGATGGGGGAGGGGCTCGAAGCGACCCTCAAGACCTTTCCCGGCCTGCGGTAACACATCCGGAGCTTCCGAGAGCCCGGCCCGTTTTATAATTTCTATATGATTATCATTCCTGCAATAGATCTGAAAGAAGGCAGATGTGTCCGTCTTGTCCAGGGAGATTTCCAAAGGGAGACCGTGTACGCCGATAATCCGGTCAGAATGGCCTTGGCCTGGAAGGCTGAGGGCGCGGAACGTCTGCACGTGGTCGATCTGGAGGGTTCTCTCGCCGGTGCACCCCGTCATGAGGCGGTGATCCGAAATATCGTGACAGAAACAGGATTGCCGGTTCAGGTCGGCGGCGGCATCCGGGAGATGAAAACGGTAGAGGCTTACCTCCGGATGGGTGTCCGGTGGGTGATCGTCGGTACGTCCGCCCTGCGGGATCCGGAGTTCGTCCGGAAGGCGTGCCGGGAGTTTCCGGATCGGGTGATCATAGGACTTGATGCGAAGGGGGGGCGGCTTGCCGTCCAGGGATGGACGGAAACGCAAGCGGATTCCCCACCGGCGTTGGCGCGCCGGTTTGCCGAAGACCGACCCGCTGCGCTGGTCTATACGGACATCGCCAGAGACGGGATGGAAACCGGGGTCAATATCGAAAGCACCAGGGAACTGGCCGCGTCTGTCGGGATTCCGGTGATCGCCTCCGGCGGGGTGTCGGGGATAAGGGATATCGATAAGCTCATGGCAGTCGAGGCGAGCGGCATATTTGCAGTGATTGTGGGGAAGGCCCTCTATACGGGCGCCCTCTCGCTTACCGAGGCAATTGCCCGCACGAGGATAATTAGGGACAGAGCCCCTATTATTTCCCATAAATAATAGGGGCTCTGTCCCTAATTATCAGGAGGTGATGGAGAATGGAAGACTGCATATTCTGCAAGATCGCGGCAGGCGAGATTCCTTGCCGGAAGGTATATGAAAATGAGAAAGTCCTGGCATTTGAAGATATCCACCCGATGGCGCCGATCCATGTGATCATTATTCCCAAAAGGCACATAGCCACCCTGATGGACGTCGATGCGGAAGGCATGGCCGATCTCCAGTCCATGATGAGTGCGGCCCAGGAGGTGGCCCGTGTGGAGAAGGTCGACCAGAAGGGCTTCAGGATGGTGATCAACTGCAATAAAGAAGGAGGACAGGTGGTTTTTCATCTCCATATGCACCTGCTGGGCGGTTTGCGACTCAAAAACGGGCTTGCATAATTTTCTGAACGGAGACCAGTGAACGATGGCTTTCAAAGAAAAAATGAATGAAGAGATGGTTCTGGCTGCCAAGACAAAGAACAAGATCCGTTTATCGGCCTTACGTATGCTGAAAAGCGGTTTGCATAACCGGGAGATCGACCTGAAGCGCGAGCTTGACGAGGGCGAATTTCTGCAGCTTCTCTCCTCTATGGTCAAGCAGCGGAAGGATTCCATCGAACAGTTTGCAAAGGGAGGCAGGACGGATCTGGTGGAAAAGGAGGAGGCGGAACTCAAGGTGATCGAAGAGTTCCTGCCGGCACAACTGTCGGAGGCGGAACTCGATGCGTCGATTGCGGAGGCCATCCGCGAGGCGGGCGCCGAGGGCGTTCGCGACATGGGAAAGGTCATGAAGGTCCTGATGCCGAAGTTGACCGGCCGCGCCGACGGCAAAACCGTGGGTGAAAAGGTCAAGGCGAGATTGTCCGCATAGGAGGATCTGCGTTTGAATGGATCTATTCCGGACGATAAGATAGAAGAGATCCGCAGAAGGGCCGATATCGCTTCTCTGATCGGCGAATATGTGACCCTGAAAAAGGCCGGGCGGAATTATCTCGGGCTCTGCCCCTTTCACCGGGAAAAAACACCCTCCTTTACGGTGAGCCCCGACAAGCAGATGTTCTATTGCTTTGGATGCAGCGAGGGAGGAAATGTCTTTTCCTTCCTGATGAAGCTCAACCATCTCACCTTTCCCGAGGCGGTCCGGCACCTTGCGAAAAAGGTGGGGGTCATCATCCCCGAGCGGCTGCTGAGCCGCGAAGAGAAAGAGCGATACTCGCTTGCGGAACAGATCCGTCGGGTCAACGAGCTCGCGGCCGGTCTTTTTATGAACACACTCCGGTCACCGGCCGGGGAGGACGCCAGGGAGTACCTTCGGAAGCGGGGAATCGGCGAGTCTGCAATCGAGACGTTTCGCCTCGGTTTTTCCCCGGAGGGATGGACGCATCTAAGCGAATATCTAGACAAAAAAGGTGTTTCACCCAAGCTTGCGCAGCAGGCCGGTCTTCTTGTAGAGAGGACAGGAAAATCGCAGGGTTATTACGATCGGTTTCGCGGGCGCGTGATGATCCCCATCGAAGATGTCGACGGCCGCGTCATCGCCTTCGGAGGCCGGGTCATGGGGGCGGGAGAACCGAAATACATGAACTCTCCGGAATCGGCCATTTATACAAAAGGGAATACCCTCTATGGGCTGGCCAGGACCAGAGAAGCGATTCGCGAGAAAGGCTTCGCTCTCCTGGTCGAAGGGTATTTCGACCTGATCGCGCTTTGGAATGCCGGCATCACCAATGTCGTAGCGATGCTGGGAACGGCTTTGACGCGCGCCCAGGTCGATCTGATCCGGCGCTATACGACCCGGGTGGTGGCCGTTTTCGATCCCGATGAGGCAGGCAAAAAGGCGTTGGCCCGAAGCCTCGAACTGTTTCTGGCCGGAAATGTCCATGCCCGCGCCGTGATCCTTCCCGACGGGCAGGATCCGGATGAATTCGTGAGAGTGAACGGCCGGGAGAAGATGGATGAAGTCGTGGCAAAGGCCTGGCCGATGGCCGATTATTACATCGATCAGATCCTCGGCGGACGGGGAACGCTGGAGGAGGACAGGGACAAGCTAAGGGAGGCTGTCGCTTTCCTGAGCCGGCTCGAGGATGATGTCGGGAGAAATCTCTTCGTCAAGAAGGTGGCCGAGGCGCTCGTCGTCGACGAGGAAGTGCTCAAGAAGGAGGTCCTGCGCACACGTTCCCGGAACCCATCCGCCGTTCCGCCCGACCTGCCGCGACGCTCGACCGCCGCTGAGATGGATCCCTCGGAACTGAGTCTGATTCGAATGATGCTCGAATATCCGGAGAAGAGTTCAACCGTTCGGGATTCGGCGATTCTTGCTGATTTCAGAACGGAGAAACTGAAGTCGTTGGGGGAGGAGCTTCTGGCCATGGACCGGGAGGGAAGGACGATGCGGGACGCATCATCTCTCGTCGGCACGTTGACGGAAGGTCCGTTGAGAGACAAGCTCCTCGCGCTGCTGGTGCAGGAGAGCCCTTTTTCGGAGGAACTGATCGATCGTCTGATAGCCGATACGATCAGGAAGATCCGTCAACGGTCGAACAAGGAGAGGGGCAAGACACTGACAAGCAGGATCAAGGAGGCAGAGAGGGCCGGAAATTGGGAATTGGTCGATCGTCTCACTTTGGACAAAGTGTCGCTTACTTGATCCGGTTATTTTTTTGATGGGAGAAACCGTTATGGGAAAAGAAATAGAATCCGACGAGTTTAAGAAGTTGATCACCCTTGGTGAGGAGAAGGGATTTCTCACCTACGACGATGTCAATGATCTGCTGCCCTCCGATGTGATCTCTTCGGATCAGATCGATGACATCATCATGCTCTTCGGCGAGAAAAACATCGATATCATCGATACGGACAAAGGGGAAAAACTACTCGTCAAGAAGTCCTCGGACGAACGGTCTGAGGGCAAGAGCGAAGACATTCTTGCCCTTTTGCCCGCGCTGGGAAAGACCGGAGATCCGGTGAAAATGTATCTTCGGGAAATGGGTATGGTATCCCTGCTCAGTCGGGAGGGCGAGGTCGAGATTGCCAAAAAGATCGAAGAAGGCGCCAGGGAAAGCATGGTAGCCGTCTTCAGCGTGGCTTCTTCCATCAAGAGTGTGGTGAGTATGGGGGCCCAACTCAAGCGGGGGGAGATCCGCGTCAAGAGCCTGCTTGAAAATATCGAGGATGAGGATGGCATCGTCGAGGAAGATATGCATCTCGATCGGGTCATCAAGCTGCTCGACAAGGTGACGGTCCTGGACGGCAAGAACGACCTGATCAAGAAAAAGCTCAATGCCAAGGTACTCGCGGCCGACGAACGAAAAAATCTCAAAGCGGCTCTGGAAAAGAACGTCCGGACCATCGTCGATCTCTGCCGGAAAATCCGGTTCAGTAAAAGACAGATCGACCGCATGGTGGCCAATCTCCGGGTTTATCTCGACGATGTGGAAAAGGCAGAAGAGGATGTCCGCCGCTGCAAGGCCGAGATCGGGCTCTCCCTTGCCCAGATGGAAAATGCCTGGGCGAAGATACACAAATCGGTGAAATCCGCGGGACAGGCGGTTAGAGAAACGGGTGTGCCGTTGGAAAAATTGAGAGCGACCGAGAAGGTGATCAAGGATGCCAACCGCCTGTTCAAGAGGATTACAAGGGAGACGGGACTCTCCGTGACGGCCTTGAAAAAAGCGATGGTGGCTATAGACACGGGGGAAAGAAGGGCGGAAATCGCCAAAAGAAAACTGGTGGAGGCGAATCTGCGCCTGGTGGTGAGCATCGCAAAAAAATACACGAACCGGGGCCTGCAATTTCTCGACCTGATCCAGGAGGGAAATATTGGTCTGATGAAGGCGGTCGATAAATTCGAGTATCAGCGGGGATACAAATTTTCCACTTACGCCACCTGGTGGATCAGGCAGGCGATCACCCGCGCCATTGCCGATCAGGCAAGGACCATCCGGATACCGGTGCATATGATCGAAACGATCAACAAGCTCATCCGGACCTCCCGGTATCTCATTCAGGAACTGGGAAGGGAACCCAATCCGGAGGAGATTGCCAACAAGATGGAATTTCCTCTTGAAAAGGTCCGCAAGGTCTTGAAGATCGCCAAGGAACCCATCTCGCTTGAGACCCCCATCGGCGAGGAAGAGGATAGTCACCTGGGAGATTTTATTGAAGACAAGAAGATCATGTCCCCCTCGGAAGCCACGATCAATATGGATCTGGCCGAACAGACCCGGAAGATTCTGGCAACCCTGACACCCCGAGAGGAAAAGGTGCTTCGGATGCGCTTCGGGATCAGCGAGAGGGCGGATTATACCCCGGAAGAATCACGGGAATCCCTGGAGATGAGTAAAGAAAGGGCGAAACAGATCGAATCCGGCGCCGTCCGGAAATTACGGAATCCGTCCCGACGGCGTCCCCTTAAACCGCCGAGCAAATAAATTGACCTTGCAGCGTCCGGACTTTTTACGCAGCCGTCAAATAAAGTGTTGACAAGACAGGTCGATGGGTATTATATACCCCGGCTCAGAAAAGCGTATTCATCCTGTGAAGAGCAGGGCCCATAGCTCAATTGGTAGAGCCACCGGCTCATAACCGGTCGGTCCCTGGTTCGAATCCAGGTGGGCCCACCAGGGATGAGGAGAAAGAGGGCAAGTGCGCATGGCGTGCGGATCATCATTAAAAGTCGTGAGTAATCGGGTGGGGAAAAGAATGACTCCCGAAAAATGCACCAGAAGCTGGTGCATTTTTTTTTGGGGTGATTCCCCGGTGAATGTGTCGATGTGAAAGGGGGACGGGGTTGAGAGAACAGTTGGCGCTCCTGATCGAGCTGCAGAAAATGGAATCGAAGGCAGGATCTATTGCTGCCAGAAAGAAAGATCTGCCGGTCCAGTTGGCCGATCTGGAAGCGAAGTTCAAGGAACATCACGCGGGTGTGGAAACCGTGCGCGAGCATCTGGAAGAGCTTAGAAAGCGCAGGCGGGACAAGGATAACCAGTTGCGTACAGGTCAGGAAACCCTGAAACGGACGCGAGACAGGCTCCTCGATGTCAAGACAAACAAGGAATATCAGTCGGTTCTGAAAGAGATCGAGACCTTTGAAAGCAAGAACAGCCATATGGAGGATGAGATCATCTCGCTTCTCGATGAACTTGACCTTCTTGAAAAGGCAGTGAAAACCAGGGAAGAGGAACTGGAAGCGCAGAGCCGCCGCTACGAAGAAGAAAAGACAAAAATGACGGATGAGTTGAGCTCGCTTGTCGGAGAGCTTGACGTCTGCACGCGGAAGAGCGGCGAGCTCAAGAAGAATATTTCCGCCGATATCCTGAGGAAATACGAGCAGATCAAAAACGCTAAGCGCGGCGTCGCCGTGGTGTCCTGCTGGAAAGAGGTCTGCAATGGATGCCACATGTCCATTCCACCCCAGTTGTATAACGAACTGCAGAAGTCCATGGCGCTGGTGATCTGTCCAAACTGCAGCCGGATCATCTACTGGGAGAATAAAAAAAATTGAAGAGTGGTTTGAAAGAGGTGTTCGAGCGGATCAGATGATCGCCGGTCCGGTATCCCGGATCGGAGGAAAGTCCGAACTCCAAAGGGCAGGATGGTCGCTAACGGCGACTGGGGGCGACCCTAAGGAAAGTGCCACAGAAAATATACCGCCCCTTCCGATGAGGAAGAGGTAAGGGTGAAAAGGCGAGGTAAGAGCTCACCAGTTTCCCGGGTGACCGGGAAAGCTTGGCAAACCCCATCCGGAGCAAGACCAAATAGGAGAACGGAGCGGCCCGCTCCGATGTTCTCGGGTTGTGTCGCTCGAGGCGGCCGGCAACGGCCGTCCTAGAGGAATGATCATCGCCGCCCTCCGGGTGACCGGTAGGCGGAACAGGATTCGGCTTACGATCCGCTCGGACACTTTTCATAAATAGGGACGGAGCCCTAATTTTCTTTTGAAGAAAATTAGGGCTCCGTCCCTATTTATGAAAGGAATTGAGTTATGAAGGTACTGTCCGCCGAATTTGTCCTTTCCGCCAAGGAACCCTCCCACTACCCTCCGGCATCCTTGCCGGAAATCGCGTTTGCCGGCCGGTCGAATGTCGGCAAGTCTTCCCTTATCAATGCCCTCCTGAAGCGGAAGGGGCTGGCCCGGACCAGCAACACGCCGGGGCGGACCCAGGAGATCAACTTCTTTTCCGTCAACAACAGGCTGTACTTCATCGATCTTCCCGGTTACGGATATGCAAAAGTTCCCGAGAAGATCAGGAATCACTGGGGGCCGATGATCGAGACTTACCTTAGCCAGCGGCAGACCCTTCGGCTCGTCGTTCTGATTCTCGATATCAGGCGCGATCCGTCGGAGGAAGACCGCCAGCTCATCGGCTGGTTGCAGCACTATCGTCTCCCCTTTCTGATTGTCCTGACAAAGATCGACAAGGTGTCACGGAATCAGCGCGGGGATCGACAGCGCCGGATCGACGCGGAGCTGCGCCTCGCACCCGAAACGCCGTTGATTTCTTTCTCCGCGAAAACGGGCGAAGGAAAGGACTTCCTCTGGCGGGAGATCAGAAAGGTCATGCTTCTTGACAATGGGGACGATCTCTGATACACCGCCCCTGGCTGTGTGGCCGGATACTCAGGACATGGCCGTCGATGGCCTTGATTATCGCGGGGTTCTGTATGAAATCGTC
>MICN01000070.1 GCA_001829875.1 Syntrophus sp. GWC2_56_31 | reverse complement strand
CCGGAGATCGAGAGGCAGCAGCCAGACTCGTAGTGGACGTGGTAACCCCGGAGACGGTCGCGACGGCGAAAGAGCAATTCGGAGAAGCCCAAGGAACAAAAACACCCCGCCCTGAAGCCGGGCGAAATCAAAGAGCGGCATTTTACTGCTTTCGGATTACGGTAAGCGCCATGCGACGGACACTCGACGAGAGCTGCCGCGGATCACCCGTCACCCGGGTGCTCGGCGTTTGCAAGCTTCCGGATCGCCCGCCTCATGAGCTCCTCGGAATACGCATGCCAAGGGTTCTTCCCCTCGCACTCGCCAATCCGCTCCACAACGAAGCGGCAGCACTCGGCGCCCCGGGGGATCAGCTTCTCCACCCAAGCCGTGATCCGCCCCATCCCCGCGTCATCAAGGGCGTGGAACATCCCCTCCACAAAAAACCGCTGGACCCGGCAGTCAAAAGCGGTGTAGCGGTCTTGATGGGGGCACCAGAGAATATCGAAGGCGCAACGATTCTCGCTTTCAATCCACGGGCGCTCTAGTGATCCATAGAGAACCGTGTTAATTCCGGTGACGACGTACGAGGCGAGCTCGATATCGGAGACATCATCGGGAAATGAGGAGCTTTCGAGAAAACCCGCCATCGCCTCGTAGCCGGCCCGGTTGATGGCCTTGCGCACCAGCTCCTGACCCGCCTCGCCAAAGGCCTCCTCCACGGCCTTGAGTACGTTGAGGACAGCCGTGGCCTGCATCGTTCCCCACACAAACAGGACCGCAGGGTCGAAGTCGGGGCGCCCCTCTATGGCCTTCCGGAGGTTCTCCACGGCCGCGGGATATGGGGTCCCTAAGCGAACCGCGGCGTAACCGGCTTCCTCTCGCTTCCCTCTCGACCAGAGGCCTTCCGTGGTGGGGTACTGAGGTCTTGGCATAGGGCTCATCCTTTAAAGAGCCGTCCCACCAGGGGGCGGAACGGCTCAACAACCGTGTCCGTCAATGGTGGCCGGTCTATTTTACTGCGTCTTTCAGGCCCTTCCCAGCTTTAAATACGGGAACCTTCTTTGCGGCTATTTTAATGGCCGCGCCCGTCTGGGGATTCCTGCCCGTGCGGGCATTTCTCTTGGTGACGCCAAATGTGCCAAACCCCACAAGTGTAACAGCATCACCTTTTTGAAGCGCTTTCTGGATTGCCGCCAGTGTTGCGCCTACTGCCAGCTCCGCTTCTTTCTTGCTGCACGTAACCTTTGCCACCTCATCAATCAATTCGGCTTTGTTCATGAATCACCTCCTGTTATTGTTGTTTAAACACACACGCACCCGCAGCCATTCTATATCGTGTCGTTTGCCATAAATCAATATGAATCACGCCGATAATGGATCCCCATTCTGGAGAGGATTTCTCCATCAGAGGTTGGTCAGTGGGGATGCCTTTCCTGCTTGTGCCATCAGATAAGCTCTTGCCGTTTCAGATACTCGATAACCGCCCTGTTGAATGCTTCCGGTTGTTCTATGGGTGACAGGTGCCCGGCATCTTTTATTTCGGCGATCGATGCGTTTGTAATATGCTCTTTCATGTATGAACCATACTTCGGCAGCGTGAGTTTGTCATCTTCGGCCGTCAATATCAGGACCGGAGTGGTGATAGAGGAGAGTTTCTCCGTCACATTGAACCGGTCGCATGCGGTAAAATCTCCATGGGCCACCTCGGGAGGGCATTTTGCCGACTCGGTCATAAAGGAGGCAAGCTTCGCCGGATCGGTCTTTCCCGAAGCCGCAAAAGCCGGGACCGCGTTTAAATATCCCTTGTAATCATTTTTTATCGCTTCAAAAACGAAAGGCTGTACACGAAGGCGCGCTCCGGTATTTGCAAGTATGGCGGCTTTGAAGTCGGTCTTATGCTCCAGAAGAAGCTGAAGGACGATAGCCCCTCCCAGACTCAGGCCGCAGGGAATGGGTGCGGATATTCCTGTTTTTTCTATAAAATTTGTGACTGCAGCGCCGTAATCTTCGACTCTGTCCAGGCCCGGCCCGCTGCTTTTCCCGTGACCGGGCAAATCGATAGCTATTGTGTTTGCGTGCTCCGCGAGCGAATCGACCTGATTTTCCCAGAGAGCGCTCGATCCTCCGGCCCCGTGAATGAATAGAACCGTCGGTTTTCCGGGATCAAGGGGCCACCGTCCGGCAACATAAGCTATATGATCTGCCGTTCCTTCATACATAGTGCTTTCTCCTTTTCGGTATCAAGATGGATGGTATATCCGTATCATACCTTTTTATAAAAGAACATCGATTGATGACGGTCCGAAGACTTCCATACAGGAAGAGAGAGTTTCCCGCAACCGCGAAACACGCGATAAAAAAAGGGAGGGGAAGTCGTGGTGTTCGCTTTCCCTCCCTGATTTTTATGATAACATGGTGTTCTATTTACGAAACGCCAATCACCTTGAGAAGCGGATTGGCATAAAGGACGACAAGCGCGATAACCAGCGCGTAGATCGCCAGCGATTCGATCATGGCGAGGCCGACCATCATGGTGATGAGGATCTTGCCCTGCGCCTCCGGATTCCGGCCGACGGCGTTGGCGGCGCTGCTCAGACCATTACCCATGCCCAGGCCGGTGCCGATCGTCCCGAGAGCCATGACCAACGCGGCGGCAAAAATGCTGCACCCGACGACGATGGCCTTCGTGTAATCAACCTCGGCGCCGGCTGCCGCCACTTCAGCGGCCGAGGCGAGCGACGAGGCGCCCAGAACCGCAATCACGGTGAACACACCCATACTAAACGTCCGTTTCATCATTTACCTCCTTTCTTTTAATTTGGCTGTGTATGTAGCGGCAAGGAAAAAACTTGTCAAGAAATATTTGGCATCGCCCGAGGGATTCGTGATATAGGAAATCGTATCAAGAAAGTCGGCATGGAGTATTTTTAGCATGGACATGAACCGTTTGTTTAGCGAAGCGCAGAAGCTGATCCCCGGTGGGGTCAACAGCCCCGTCCGGGCCTTCCGATCGGTCGGAGGAACCCCCCGCTTTATCAGGGAAGCGGCCGGGGCGAAGGTAACCGACGCGGAGGGGCGGGAGTATATCGACTACGTCGCCTCCTGGGGCCCGATGATCCTCGGCCACAGCCATCCCGGCGTCGTTCGGGCCATCCGGGAAGCGGCCGGCCGGGGAACCAGCTACGGGGCGCCGACCGAGGCCGAGATCACGATGGCAAAGAAAATCGTCGATGCCTTTCCCGCGATCGAGATGGTCCGGATGATGAGCTCCGGAACCGAGGCGACGATGACCGCCATCCGCCTCGCCCGCGGTTACACGGGAAAAGAGATGATCGTCAAGTTCACCGGCTGCTACCACGGTCACGCCGATTCGCTCCTGGTAAAGGCGGGTTCGGGAGTGGCCACCCTCGGGATACCGGGAAGCCCGGGCATTCCCAAACGACTGGCCGAGCTGACGCTTTCGCTGCCATACAACGACAGCGCCGCGGTCCGGGAAGCGATCCGCCGCTTCGGCTCTGACCTGGCCTGCGTCATCGTCGAGCCCGTGGCCGGCAACATGGGCGTGGTTCCCCCCGAGCCCGGGTTTCTCGAAGCGCTGCGGGAGATGACCCGCGAGCAGGGCATCCTCCTGATCTTCGACGAGGTGATCACCGGCTTCCGCGTCGCATACGGCGGCTGGCAGAACCTGTCCGGCATCGCCCCCGATCTGACGTGTCTGGGCAAGATCATCGGAGGGGGGCTTCCCGTGGGCGCCCTCGGCGGCCGCCGGGAGATCATGGAACACCTCGCCCCCACCGGGCCCGTCTACCAGGCGGGCACCCTCTCGGGCAATCCCCTCGCGATGGCCGCGGGTATAGCCACGCTGGACCTCCTCCAAGGCAAATCTTACGCCGACCTCGAAAAAAAGGCCGAGACCCTCTGCAATGGATACAGGGATCTCTTCGCCCGAAAAGGCATCCCTGTCCGGATCAACCGCGTCGGCTCGATGTTCACCCTCTTCTGCACAGGGGGGGAGGTCACCGACTTTGCGTCCGCTTCCCTGAGCGATACCGAGCGCTTCGGCCGTTTTTTTCAGGGGATGCTGAAGGAGGGAATTTACCTTGCCCCCGCCCAGTTCGAGGCCGGATTCGTCTCCTTCGCCCACACGGACCAGGACATCGCCCGGACCCTCGAGGCCTGCGGGAAGGTCCTTGACGCAGGGGGAATGTGATGCGGAAGATCCTGGTGACCGGCGCCGCGGGGTTCATCGGATTTCACCTCGCACGGCGGCTTCTGCAAAAAGGGGAAACGGTAGTCGGACTCGATAACCTGAACCCTTACTATGATGTGACGCTCAAAGAGGCGCGCCTTGCGCTCTTGGAGAAGAACGGCGCTTTCCGTTTTGTCCGGGCGGACGTCGCCGACCGGAAGGCCATGGCGGCGCTTTTTGAGTCGGAGCGGTTTGATATCGTCGTCCATCTCGCCGCGCAGGCGGGCGTCCGCTATTCGCTCGAAAACCCCCATGCCTATGTGGAAAGCAACCTTGTCGGATTCATGAATGTTCTCGAGGGATGCCGTCATCGGGATGTCCGGCACCTCATTTTTGCCTCCTCGAGCTCGGTCTACGGGGCTAACACCCGGACGCCCTTCTCAGTTCACGACAACGTGGATCATCCCCTCAGTCTCTATGCGGCGACAAAGAAGGCGAACGAGCTGATGGCCCATACCTACGCCTCCCTCTACGGTCTTCCCTGCACGGGACTCCGCTTCTTCACCGTCTACGGACCGTGGGGCAGACCGGACATGGCCCTTTTCCTCTTCACCCGGGCGATCCTGGAGGGCCGGCCGATCGATGTCTTCAACGAGGGGCGGATGGAGAGGGATTTCACCTATATCGACGACATCGTCGAGGGGGTCGCGCGGATCATGGAGCGGATCCCGGCCCCGGATGCCGCCTGGAACGGCGCGCATCCCGATCCCGCCATCAGCTTTGCCCCCTACCGGCTTTACAACATCGGGAACAACCGGCCCGTGGCGCTGATGGATTTCATCGCGATTCTGGAGGGCCATCTCGGCCGGGAGGCGAAGAAGAATTTTCTCCCCATGCAGGCGGGGGATGTACCGGCAACCTTCGCCGACGTGGATGACCTCATGGCGGATGCCGATTTTAAACCCGCGACCCCTATAGAGGAAGGGATCGGGCGTTTTGTCGCCTGGTACCGGGAGTATTACCGGAAATAGGAAATAGGGGGACGGAGCCCCTATTTTACTACAGGGAAATAGGGGCTCCGTCCCCCTATTTCCCTATTTCCTATTTCTTTTCTTTTTCTTTTGACTTCAGCGCCTGCCTGTGTTAAGAGGCCCGCAGTGGACAAGGAGACGAGGCAAACAGCGA
>MICN01000069.1 GCA_001829875.1 Syntrophus sp. GWC2_56_31 | reverse complement strand
AGGTTTGACCACGGTGATAGACCGGATTCGCTCCCGCCCGCTGTAACAAGGATACCATCGCCTCTCCGATATGGGGAAGGAAGAGATCGACAGTGCACGGGATGAACATGGATACTTCTTTCATTTCGAATTGCCTATGCCATTAAATACTTCTTCTTCACCCCTTCGTTCGCTTCGAGCTCGGCTACGGTTCCTGCAAAGCGAATTCTGCCGTTATCGATGACATATGCCCTGCTGATCATCTTCAGAGCCGATCTTATATTCTGTTCCGACAGCAGGATGCTGATGCCGGCATCCCGCAGCTTGAGAATCTGCGCCTCGAGATCACGGACGATAAGCGGCGCCAGTCCTTCCGTCGGTTCGTCGAGCAGGAGAAGTTCCGGCCCCCCCATAAGCCCCCTGGCAATGGTGAGCATCTGCTGTTCGCCGCCGCTTAAGTTCCCCGCCCGTCTTGATTTTATCTCACCAAGAGCGGGGAAAAGCCCGTATACCCTCGCTTTGTTCCATTCGGTCCCCCTGCTAAACACGATCTCAAGGTTATCGTCAACGCTTAAATCTGCAAAGACCCTTCGGTCATCGGGGACATAACCGATCCCTTTTCGGAAGAGCAAAAAGGGTTTGCAGCCGGTAATATCTTCATCGTTGAAGGATATGCACCCTTCCCTGGGAGGGGTAAGGCCCATGATGCTCCGCATGGTGGTGCTTTTGCCGGCGCCGTTTCTCCCCAGAAGACCCACCACCTCGCCCCTGTTGACCGTTAGGGAGACACCGAAAAGGATATGGCTCGAGCCGTAATAGGTCTCAATTCCTTTCACTTCAAGCATGACGCCCTCACAATAAAAAGCAAAATCCTTGCATCGGGGAAGGCTTCGTAAAAAGGCCGCAGGCAAGGCGCGCGAACCCTGAGGAGTGAGGCGTACTTTGGCGTACGCTGCAACGACGAAGGGTGAAGCGCAACGCAGCATCCGGCCTTTTTACGAAGCCTTCAAGCATGTATCGCTCCCCCCCAGATATGCATCCTGAACCGCCTCGTTGCACCGCACTTCCCCGCAGGACCCCTGGATCACCGTACCGCCTCTCACCATAACCATAATTCGGTTGGCAATACCGAAGACAATTTCCATGTCATGTTCGCAGAAAAGGATGGTAAGTCCCATGGTCCGGGAGAGCTTTTTAATGAGGTCGATGCACCGTGAGGTCTCTTCGGCAGCCATGCCGGCGGTGGGTTCATCGAGGATAAGAAACTCGGGGCTGCCCCCCAGGGCCATCGCGATCTCCAGGACTTTACGGTCACCGTGGGAGAGCAGCGCCGTAGTGCGGTTTTTCTTCTTCAGGAGGCCGACACTTTCGAGAATCTCGTCCGTTTCTTTAATTGCCAAGCTTGCCGAAGGGGTAAAGAGGTTCCAGGTCTTTTTCTCGCGGGACAATACGGATATCTGCACGTTCTCAAAAACGGTAAGTCTTTGAAACACATTGACGATCTGAAAGGAGCGGGAAATGCGTTTTCTGCAGACTTCATAGGGCGCGAGCCCTGTAATGTCTTCTTTTTTAAAGAGTACCCTGCCCGAATCGGGTTTGATAATCCCGGTAATGAGGTTGAAGAGGGTTGTCTTCCCTGCCCCGTTTGGCCCGATGACCGCGACGATTTCGCCTTTTTCCACCGCAAGGTTTGCCTGGTTCACCGCTTTGAATCCGGCAAAGGTTTTTGACAGGGCCGTGACTTCTAACACTTATTGCTCCTCGATTTCCGGTTCTATAAATCCCCTTTTGAATTTATCCTCGACATAGCCAAGGATGCCGCTGGGCAGGAAGAAGATAACGAGCATCATGGTGATGCCCAGAACAAGCGCCCAATAATCCGTATAGGTACTCACAAAGGTTCTCAGCGCAACGATGACGGCAGCGCCGAGCATCGGCCCCAGGAATGTAAACCACCCCCCCAGCAAACACATGATCACGATTTCCAGGGAAAGGGTCCAGAAAAGCATGTCGGGGAAAACCGTATTGTCAACCACAACAAAAAGAGAACCCGCAACCCCCGCAAAAAATCCGGCAAGGACGAGGGCAAGGAGTTGATGCCTCCGAACGTTTATCCCGATCATCTCGCTTCTCACCGGATTGTCCCTGATCCCCTGGAGGACGCTCCCGAAAGGAGAACGGATCATCTTCCACATGATGAAGAGAGATACGAGGGTAATGATCAACGTAAAATAGTAGGCGCTCTTCGGTGATGAAAGCATCTCCGGCATAGGTATGCCGTGTATCCCGTCATCGCCTCCGGTAAAGGCGTACCAGCGGTAGACAATGACCCAGACAAGGGAGCCGAGAGATATCTGCAGCATGCCGAAGTAAAGCTTGGAAAGGCGGATGCAGATGATGCCGAGAAGAAAGCCGAAAGCGGCGGACACCAGAGGCCCGGCGATGAATGCACATAGGGCGGGCAGGCTTGTCTTCATCAGCATAAGCGTCGTTCCATAAGCGCCAACCCCATAGAATACGGCATGGTGGAACTGGAAAATCCCTCCGTATCCGAGGACAAGGTTCAGGCTCGTGGCAAGAAGACCGTAGAGCAAAATGATCGAGGCGAGATACACGTAAAATCGCGGGAGAAATAGAGGGAGCAGAAGAAGAGCGATGATGCCCAAACCCAGCCCCAAAAGGGTTTTTCTGCTCATACGCACTCCATTACCATGTGGACTTGAGGAGCCCGGTAGGCCTGAAAAGCAATACGACAACCACGGCGAGATAGGGGAAAATAATTCCAAACTTCGGCCATATGAGAATGCCCAGCGACTGCGTTAGGCCGAATATCAACGCGCCGAGCAGTGCACCCCATATGTTCCCCAATCCTCCCATGATGACGATGAGGAATGCCTCTATGATGAGGTTGTGGTCCATGCCGAGCGTAACGCTCACCGTAGGCGCCACAAGGACGCCCCCAAGTCCGGCAAGGTAACAGCCGATGACAAAGACGCTTGCAAAAACCCGGCTTACGTTGATGCCCACAGCGCCTACCATCTCCCTGTCTACCGCCGCCGCCCGGGCTATCTTCCCCATCTTTGTCTTGTTCGTCAGAAGCCATAGGAGTATGGCCACAACGGGACCTGCAATGAGGAGGAAGAGGTTATAGCGGGGAAAAGGAAGGCCTCCGAAGAGGGGCACAAAACCTTGAAAAATATGGGGCACCGGTACCGATTTGTACTCGCCGCCCCATACAAGTTTCACAAGGTCGCCAAAAACGAGGGAGAACGCAAAGGTAAGGAGGAGGAGCATGAGGTGCTCCCGTTCGTAGAGGAACTGAAACATCCCCCTTTCCGCAATAAGGCTGATCAAGGCCACGGCTAAAGGGGCAATAATAAGGGCCATCCAGAAACCGGCAGAGCCGCCGCCGAACAGCTTCGTCACGGTGAAGGCCGTAAATGCCCCGATCATATAGAGAGAGCCGTGGGCCACATTGGGAATCCTCAGGACTCCCAGAATGAGGGTCAGGCCCGAGGCCACAATAAACAGTATGGTAGTGCGGCTCAGGCCCACAAACATCTGCGACAAAACACCCGCCGGTATGATCGAGTAGACGGCGTCCATGTATAGAACTCCTGCGAGAGGGCTCCTACTTGCGGCTCTTGATGACCTCATCACAGGTAGGCATGTAATCCTTCGCCTGGATTACCTGAATATCGCCTGCCACGAAAAAGTTGTACTTGGGGTCCTTCTTCGTCACCCCGAAATACATCGGAAGCTCGAGCTGATGGTCACACCCCCTGATTGCCATTGGGCCTACAGGGCTGTCGAGCGACATGCCTTCGAGGGCCTTGATCAGAGCTTCTTTATCAATCTTGCCGGCTTTTTTGTACCCCTCGGCGATGAACCTGGCTGTCATATACCCGGAAAGGGCGCCGATTCTCGGTTCTCTGTTGTATGCCTTCTTGTACTCATCGACAAATGCCCTGTTCGACGGGGTATCCGGATAGTAGAAGAAATAGTTGGCCGTTCCGAAGACGCCTTCGGGCGCGTTTTGTTCCTGGGGTTTCAGAACCGAAAGCTCGATGGCCGTGTGCTGATAAAATGGTATCTTCTGGCTTAAGCCGGTCGCCTTTGCGGCCTTCTGGAAATTGACCATGCCGGCGCCGCCGGTGGCCACGATGATGAAATCGGGCTTGGCTGCAAGAATCTGGGTAATATAGGGGGTAAAATCGGCTTCTCCGACTTTCCACCACGACTCTCCAACCTTCTGAATCTGCGGTTTCATCTTTTTCAGGTGATTCCAGAGACTGTCTGCAATGGCATGGCCGTATTCATAATCGTCGCCGGCGATCCAGTATTTTGCGTATGGTTTTTTCGCCAGTGCAACGGCGGCAGCCTTTCCTACCATAGCGGTATTTTCGTTCATATTGAATACGTACTGGTGTCCTTTTTCGCCGATGATCTTCTCGCTTTTTGAAAAGGTTACAAAAAATGGCAGCTTCTCTTTTTTCGCGAAATCGGAAATGGCAAGAGCAGTCGCGCTGTTGATCGTACCCATGAGAATGTCGACCTTTTCCTTCAGTACAAGCTCCTTTGCCATGGCAAGGCCGATATCCGGCTTGAACTTCTCATCGCGGGTAGCGTATTCGATCTTTTTCCCGAGGACGCCGCCCTTTGCATTGATTTCATTGACGGCAAGCTTGAAACCGTCCAGGACATCCATGGTAAATGTCGTTGCCGGTCCCGTGTAGGTATCAACAATGCCAACCTTTATTGCGTTTTGGGCATACGCGAGCGGACATACCATTAACAAACCGACAAAAAACACCAAAGACGTGGAAAGAAATACTGTTTTTTTCATTATGGCACCCCCTTTATGATTTTTTACCGCTTATTCTCCTGTCCTTCGTATCAGGGTTTCTAAAATACATTCCTGCGTTTGTCAATCTTAATCCTGTTCTTTACGGTTTGTTCTGTTTTAATACCATATCTTGTGGTTTCTTTCCCCACCTCCACATTCCATTGTATTTTTTTCTTTACAAGCCCCTTTTCTTCTGTTAGAATCCACCAAACTTTTTTTTCTCTCGGCGGATCGATAGAAGATGAGACTCAAAAAGCTGGAAATCACAGGGTTCAAATCGTTCATGGAGAAGGTCACCGTCGATTTCTCCCCCGGGATCAGCGGCATCGTCGGCCCGAACGGCTGCGGCAAGAGCAACATCGCCGATGCGATACGCTGGGTCATGGGCGAGCAACGGGTCAGAACGCTCCGCGGGAAGAAGATGGATGATGTCATCTTCAACGGCTCGGAAGAGGCCTCTCCCGTCGGAATGGCCGAGGTCTCCATGTCGCTCACGGCGGATGAAGATCAATTCCCCGGAACTTACGCGGAGTTCAAAGAGGTGATGATCACCCGGCGCCTCTTCCGCGATGGAGAAAGCGAATATACGATCAACAAGATCCCCTGTCGCCTGTTGGACGTCCGAGAATTTTTCATGGGCACGGGCGTAGGCGCCAGGACCTACTCCCTTGTCGAGCAGAACAGCGTCTATTCCCTGGTCGAGGCGAAGCCGGAGGAGCGGCGGCAGTTCATCGAAGAGGCCGCCGGCATCTCCAAGTACAAAAGCCGGAAAGAATCGGCCGTCCGGAAGATGGAAGCGACCCAGCAGAACCTGGTCCGCTTGAACGACATCATCCGCGAGGTCAAGACGCAACTCGGCGCTATCTCCCGGCAGGCCAAAAAGGCGGAACAATACAAGACCCTGAAGAAGGAGGTGAAGGAGGCCGAACTGACCGTCGCCCTCCAGACGAATGCCGACCTGCTGGCCCAGCGGTCCTCACGGGAAGCGGCGATACGTGCGTTCAAAAACAGGGAGATAGAAATCCGGACGCATCTGCAGGGTCTCGAAGCCGCGTTGGAGGCATTGAAGGCGGGGCTCCTCGAAGACGAAAACCTCATCGCCGCCCATCAGGAAAAACTCTACGGAACAAAGAACACCGTCAACATCAAGGAGCAGGGTATCGAATTCTCCCGGCGGAAGATTGCCGACCTGGAGGCAAGAAGACAGAAAGACCTTGCTGAGGGCGAGGCGCTGAAGCGGCGAGAAGGCGAGACAGGCGAGGAGATCGCCTCCCTGCGAGCAGCCGCGACGGAAGCAGAAGGGACAATCGAAGGCCTCAAGCGGGGCGTCGCCGAAAGCGCGCAGGCCCTCGACGAACTCAGGAACATGGAGCGGAACTGTCGGCAGGATCAGGAAGAGAAGAAGATCCGCTATATCGATATCGTGACCGAAAAGGCCAAGCTGAAAAATACGGCGGCAAGTCTCGCCCGGATGATCGAAGATTTCGGAAAGCGTGAAGCGCACGAGAACCGGGAGATCGAAGAGAACGGGAAGCATGCGGCGGAGCTTCGCCGTTCGCTGGAGCACTTCCGCTCGGGGCATGCCGCCGAGGAGGAAAGCTTCACCGGGCTCGGCGGGAGAAGGGAAGAGATAACCGACGAACTCGAGAGGGCCAGGGGCGAAGCGGCGCAGAGGGACGAAAAAATAGCCGAACTCCGCGAGGAGAGCGGAAGGAAGGCGGCGCGCCTCGCCTCGCTGAAGGAATTCGATGAGGATTACGCCTGGTGCAACGAAGGGGTCAAGTCCCTGATGGCCGGCGGCAAGGGGTCCGACCGTCAGGGACTCTCCCGTGAACTGTTTCTGGGGCTTGTCGCCGACCATATCCGGGTGCCCCGCGAGTACGAGACGGCCGTCGAGGCGGTTCTCGGGGACAAACTCCAGTACGTCGTCGTGAAAAGCCAGACCGACGGCATCCGGGCGATCGATTATCTCAAGAGCTCCTCCCTCGGACGGGGGAGCTTCGTCCCGCTCGAGGTCCGGCCGCACGCCTCCGGCGCGTCCGCATTCGAACATCTCAGGGAAGCGGTGCCCCTGATCGAGAGGATCGTCGTCCAGGAAGACTACCGGGCCGTCGTCAATGAGCTTTTGGGCGACGTCCTTCTCATCCCCAACCTCGTCAACGGCATCTCCCTCTGGCAGCAGAACGGCTTCTGCGGCACATTTGTCACGCCGGAAGGGGACATCATCAGCCCGAGCGGCATCCTGACGGGCGGAAGCGGAAACGGCAGCGAAAAAAGCCTCCTGCGCAACCGGCGGGAAATCGTCGAACTCGCCGAAGAGGTGGAAGCGCTGACGACCGAGCTCGGCGAAGAACAAAGCGGCAGGAAACGGACCGCCTCGCTTATCGCCCAGTGGGACGAGGAGCTTCTCCGGCTCCGTTCCCAGCTCCACCTCACCGAGCTCCGTATGAACGGGCTCAAGAAGGATGTCGAGCGTTACGAAGGCGAGATGCGCCAGGTGGCGGATCGGCTCAAGGTCCTCGAATTCAATCGGGAAAATCTCCGGTCGGAAGCTGCCGAGGCCCGCGAGAGGATCACACGGCTCGGGGCGGAGATGGAGGACCTGGAGGGTCGCGAGGCGGCCCTGAACGAGGCGATGGCCGTCACCAGTAAAAGATGGGACGCGCTCCGGACCGATCTGGAGGAGCGGGAAAGCGCCCTTACGGAGCAGAAGATCCGGTTGGCCTCCCTCGAGGAAAAGCGCGAGGCCGATCTGAAGACCCTGGCCCGCCTGGAGACTTCTCTCACCGACCGCTCCCGCGAGATCGAAACCAGAATCGCCGATGCCGAAGCCTGTGACCGCGAGTCGCAAGCGCTCACCGCCCAGATCGCGACCGAGGAAGAGGCGCTGAAAACACTCTATGCCGAATGCGAAAGGCTCGAGACGTCCCTCTCCGGAAAGCGGAACTCCCTCTCGGAAAAGGAGGCCCGCTTCCGGGCGGGGGAGGCGGAGATCCGCGAGGTCAAGCAGACCCTCGAGAGTCAGCTCCGCGAAGGAAGCGAGTTGGAGATGTCTTTCAGGGAGATCGCCATGCAGATGGAGAATCTCCGGCGGAACATCCAGGAGAAGTACGCGACGGATCTCACCGAAATGATCCCCGGATTCCAGCCGCTGGAGGAAGAGGCGATCGGGGAGCTCGCCGCAAAGCTAGAAAAAGACCGCCATGCCGTCGAGAACTTCGGCGAAGTCAATCTCCTGGCCCTGAACGAACACGAGGAACTGAAGACCCGCTATGAATTTCTCACCGCGCAGGTCGCCGATTTGAACGCTTCCCTGGAGACGCTCCGGACAACGATCGCCCGGATCAACGCCATTTCCCGAAAACGGTTTGCGGAAACCTTCGAGGGGGTCAACAGGTGCTTCCAGGAGGTCTTCACCCGCCTCTTCCCCGGCGGCCGCGCCGAGCTCCGGCTGACCGACGAGAGCGACCTGCTCGAAACGGGCGTCGACATCGAGATCCGGGTCCCCGGGAAACGGACCCAGAGCGTCACCCTCCTCTCGGGCGGCGAGAAATCCCTCTCGGCGATTGCACTGATCTTCTCCATCCTCGTCTATCGCCCCGTCCCCTTCCTTCTCCTCGACGAGGTGGACGCGGCGCTCGACGATTCGAATATCTCGCTTTTCAACCGCCTCGTCAAAGAGACCGTCTCGCATTCCCAGATCCTGCTGATCACCCACAACAAAAAGACGATGGAGATCGCCGACAGCCTTTACGGCGTCACGATGCAGAAGCAGGGGATCTCTACACTGGTGTCCGTCAACCTTAATTGATCTCAAATCATGGAACAGGATAACAAAAAAAACGGGCTCTTCGACCGTCTGAAGTCGGGGCTTGCAAAAACCCGAAAACTCCTCCTCACGGACGTCGACGACATCATCCTCGGGAGCAAGGAGATCGACCAGGCGCTTTTCGATGAGCTGGAAGAGACTCTCATCGTGGCCGACGTGGGACCGGCCTTTGCCGGCGAACTCATCTCTTCCCTGAAGGAAAAGGTCCGACGGAAAGAACTCGGCAATCCCGAAACCCTCCGGAAGGTCCTCAGGGAAGCGATGCGGGAGATCCTTCTTAGTAACGAAGCCCCCCTCCGGATCCCGCCGGGTGAAATCTACACGATCATGGTCGTCGGGGTGAACGGGACGGGGAAGACCACAACAATCGGAAAGCTTGCCCATCAACTGAAATCGGAGGGCCACAACGTGACGCTCGTCGCCGCGGACACTTTCCGCGCGGCCGCGATCGAACAGCTCGAGGCGTGGGCAAAACGGGTAGATGTCCCGCTGATCCGCCGGGCAGCGAACGCCGATCCCGCCGCCGTCGTCCATGACGCCATCCGCGCCGCAAAGACCGGCCTCCCTGGGCCGGTCATCGTCGACACGGCGGGGCGCCTCCACACGAAGGTCAACCTGATGGATGAGCTCAAGAAAATGAAGCGGATCATGGGGCGGGAGCTCCCGGGCGCGCCGCACGAGGTCCTCCTCGTCCTCGACGCGACCACGGGTCAGAACGCCATCGCCCAGGCAAGGATGTTCAAGGACGAAATCGGCGTCACGGGTCTCATCCTGACGAAGTTGGACGGGACGGCGAGGGGGGGCGTCATCGTCCGGATCGCCCAGGAGCTGAACATTCCGCTCCGCTACATCGGGGTCGGCGAGCAGTTGGGCGATCTAAGACCATTTCGATCGGAAGAGTTCATCGAGGCCCTCTTCTCCGAGAATGGCCGCTGATACGCCTTCAACCGGGAGCCCTGGATGAGATGCCAGACAGGAGCGCTTATCAGATGACAGGCAGGATACTGGCCATCGGCGACATCCACGGCTGCAGCCGTCAGCTGAATCTGCTTCTTGACCGGATCGGAATCGACCCGCACGAAGACACCCTCATCTTCCTCGGCGATTACCTCGATCGCGGACCCGATGCCCGAGAGGTGATCGATACGCTCCTCGACCTCAAAACGAGCTGCCCGAATTCGATCTGCCTTCAGGGAAACCATGAATCGATGTTCCTCAACTATTACCTGAGAGGGCAAGATGAAGAGCTCTATCTTTACAACAGCGGCCGAAACACCCTGGACTCCTACGGCCTCACCCTTGCCGACGCCCGGGCGGGGACCGGATTTCCGGAGCGCCACCTGAATTTTCTCCTCTCCCTTCCCCTCTGTCATGAAACGGAAGAATTTCTCTTTGTCCACGCGGGACTCAGACCGGGCATCCCCATCGACCAGCAGTCTCCTGAGGATCTCCTCTGGATCCGTTCCGAATTCATCGATGCGCGCTGGGATTTCGGCAAGATCATCGTCTTCGGGCACACCCCCTTTAACAAGCCTCTGATCGAAAAGAATAAGATCGGAATCGACACGGGGGCGGTTTACGGCGGCTGCCTGACCTGCATCGAGCTCCCCTCCCGTAAAATCCATCAGGTTTGAGGGGGGTCAGGTCTTTAAATTTAGCAAACGCTAAATTTAAAGACCTGACCCCCGAAATCCCCGATTGACACCCACCATAAAGAGTGTTAGACGAATCGCTCTTTCGGACCAACACCCTCGCCCCTGTAGCTCAGACGGATAGAGCGACGGATTCCTAATCCGCAGGCCGAGTGTTCGAATCACTCCAGGGGCACCAACAATATAATATCGGTCTTTCTTCCGAGCTGACACCGTTTGTCATTACAGAGGGGCATCAGATGAAAGATAAATCCTTGAAAAATCCAGGACTGGTCGAAGAGATATCCGCCTTGAAGCAGAGAATCAAGGAACCGGAACCATCTGAATCGGAACACAAGCCGGCGGAGGAGGAAAAACATCTGAACATGGGGGAAGCCCGGCGGTCGGCCGAGGAAATGGCCATCATCGCTGAAATCGGCCGGGTGATCAGTTCTTCACTGGATATCGACGAGGTGTATGAGAGTTTCGTTACCGAGGCAAGAAAGCTGATCCCCTCTGACCGGATCAGCGTGACCGTGATCAACCCCGATGGAAAAAGCTTTACCAACGCTTACGTGTCGGGATTTGACATTCCCGAGCGGAGGCCCGGCACTATTGCCCCCATAGCAGGGTCGGTCAGCGAGATATTCATGAAGAAGAGATCCGGTCTGATCATCCATGTAGAGGATCCCGAAGACTTTGTCAAACGGCTTCCCGGCGTTACCGTCAGTTTGGTCGTTCGGGCGGGAATCCGGTCGATGATCGGCGTTCCTATGATATCCCGGGGCAAGCTGATCGGTGTGCTGCATTTTCGGGCGATAAGACCGAATGCTTACACCGAGCAAGATCTCCGCCTGGCGGAGAGAATCGGAGACCAGATCGCCGGGGCGATCGCCAATGCGCGGCTTTTTCTTGAGTGCAAGCAGGCGGAGGAGTCACTACAATGGGTAAACGATCAACTGGAGCAGCGTGTAGTGGAGCGTACGAGCGAGTTGCTGCGGGTTAATGAGGAGTTACGAACAGAGATCACCGTGCGTAAGCGGGTGGAAGAGGCGCTGCGGGGGAGCGAGCAGCTCTTGCAGTCCTACATCGATGGCGCCGGTGACGCGATTTACGCAGTGGAGACCGATACCGGCCGGATTCTGAACTGCAATTTGCGGGCATGCCTTGACCTTGGCTACAGCAGGGACGAACTCCTAAAGCTGTCAGCAAAGGATATCGAGACCGGTTTTTCATCCGATCAGATCGATGCGTTTCACTTCGATGTGAAGCAGAAAGGAGTGAAAACGTTTGAAGGGATGCACAAGCGGAAGGATGGATCGGTATTCCCGGTCGAAATTCGTCTCAGTTTGATATCTTCGGCCCAACCGGGACTCATGATTTCTATTGTTCGTGATATCACCGCGCGCAAGCAGGCGGAGGAGGAACTGGAAAGGTATCGATTATCCCTTGAGGAGATGGTCAAGGAACGAACCGCGGAGTTGGAAATCAAGAACGTCACCCTTCAGGAACTCAATACGACGCTTAAAGTTCTCTTGAAGCAAAGGGAAGAGGATAAGCAGGACATGGAAGAGCGATTCGTGATGAATGTACATAGCTTGGTTCTCCCCTTTGTGGAACAGATGAAAAAGGGGCGTCTCGATGTCGGACAGCAACCCCGTCTTGAGATCGTAGAAACACATCTCCGTGATATTACAATGCCCTTGCTGAAAAACATCAGGAAGTTCAATCTCACTCCCAAGGAACTCAAGGTGGCTGCACTTGTCAGGAATGGCAAGTCAACAAAGGAAATCGCAGAGATATTGGCTGTAGCCGCCGGATCGATCGATGTCCACAGAAACAATATAAGAAAAAAACTCGGGTTGAACAGCAGAAGGACAAATCTCCAATCATATCTTGAGACACTTGCGTGATTGGGTTTCGTGTGATGTCCCGCTCTATTTGGTTTTGATATATGCAGGTTTCAACTTTTGATAATCGTCCGCACTGTACCTCGCCTTCCTGTTCTCATCCCGAATGACCGCCGGGTCGGTCAAAACGAGCTTTAAAATATCCGATTCCGGGTATTCCATCTTGGCATAGGACCGACCCACGGCATTGTTGTTCAGATCCTGGTAACTCTCAATATTCATATTCTCAATCGCTTCTTTCGACATCTTCGCCTCGTCTTCAAAGACCTCGTGAGCGTCGGTGACCTCTTTCGCAAATGCTTCGCCAAATGTTTTAGCGAGGAGATAATTCCACAGCGTATGGCGATATGCATCCTCCGGGATGCTTGGATCACGCTGACGGGCCAGTTTCGCAGTTACGGCGGCCTTGTCGCGAATTCTCAAAAGCTGCGGCGCCTTGATGGGATTGCGGGAAATCACCTCTATGTCCATACCGGTTGCTTTCTCACCGGACATCGCCGCCGCGACGATCTTTAAATCATCCTTATCCATGACAAGCCGGTATTCATCGTCTTTCTTTTCTACCGAAAGCTTTGCGGTATAGGACTTCTTTCTTATCTCAAACACCTCGGTCGCCGAAAAAGAGATTGGGATTTTCGTCGCACCGTTCGTTGAAAACATATTGATCTCCCTGATCAGATCACGCACCTGCTGATAAACGGCCCTCTTGCTGAAACCCTTCAACTTGACGAGGACTTTTAAATTGCCCCTCTCCATGCGGTCTCCGGCCCTGGAAATATCCGACATGACGCCGGATCCCCCCTCTTTGGCCAAAGCGCTCAATCCCTTCACGTCCAAAAGAACGGCGGGTTCGGAGAAGCTTTCCAGGCTGATCGTCATCGCACCGATCATGATGGAAAGCTCCTCGGCAGTCTTTGCCGTTTCGTCCCGCACGATCCGCACATCGAACGAGACGCCCTCCCATGTCACCGCATCATAAGAACTGAAGTTGACGTCTCTAAACTGCGGCCGTGTATATTCAATATTGGGACTCTTGATGTTCTTGACGATAGTGTCAATCGCCCTGTCCGAAGCCATTTCCAAAATCATGCCGGAAACCAGATACAATCCGCACGCGATGAGCACAAAAATCAAGAATGTGATGAATTTTTTCATAGTTGGATGACCTCCGATCTCATTCTATCATACCAGTAAAGACAATACATTGGGACCGATTGCTCCACAGACCTGATCAAACAGGTCTAGGTCTGGCGGGACGCTGCAACATGACGGCCGGCCGTCTGCCACCATATGGCCAGGAGCAACGGCGCCACAGCGGCAGCGGCCGCCGCCAGGCTCATTATCGCATAACCGCCGACGGCATACACCACGCCGCTGATCACCTGGCTGCCGGCCGAGGTCAGGTTCAGCATCAGGTCGTTGAACCCCTGGGTCTTGGCCCTCTCGCCGGGCGAGAGCTGGTCGGCAAGCAGGGCGGATCCGGCCACGTAGGCGAAGTTCCATCCCAGCCCCAGGAGGAAGAGTGCAATCAGCAGCGGTATCAGGCCGGTGGAGGGAGCGGCCATCAGGCAGGAGACGATCATGACGACCGATCCCACGATGATCGTCTGACCCCGCCCCCAGCGGTCGGTCATCCGGCCGGAGAGAATCGAGAAGGCGTACATCCCCAGGGTGTGGGCGGAGATGACCAGCGAAATCGCGCTCAAGGGGTGGTCGCACGCTTTCATATGGACCGAGGTGATCGACATCGGCACCATCATCACCATCTGGGCAAACACCACGCTGACCATGGCCACGATCACCCCCGGCTGCCGCACGATTTCCGAAAGGAAGCGCGTCCCCTGCCGGGGGATCGATTCCGGATGCAGGAGGGCGAGTTCCCTCCCTATGTCGCGCGGGTCCGGTCTCAACCCCGTGAAAACCAGGATCGCTGCCACAATCAGACCGACAAAGCCGACGCCATAGGGGCCCATCAGCTCCGGGAATCCGGCCCACTGCGCCAGACTCCCGGTGGGTCCCACCAGAAGAGGACCGACCACCGCACCCACCGTGCTCCCCAACACCACATGGGAAATCGCCCGACCCCGTTGCGATGGCAGGTGGACCTCGGCTGCGGCGAAACGCCCCAGGTCCACTGCCGACCTGGCTATCCCCACAAGGACGAGACCGATCAGAAAGAAAGACAGAGAACGACCGATCACGGCGCCCATTGCAATCACCGATCCGATCACCCCGATCACCTGACCCAGAGCAAGGCCTCCTCGTCTCCCGATCCGCTCCATGCTCAGACCCCAGATCAGGGCCCCGCACGCCTGCCCCAACACATAAGCGGCTCCGGGCACTCCCGCCATGGCCCGCTGCCCGCTCAAATCGACGCCCACGAGAGCGTTTACGGTGAAAGCGGCGATGAATCCGGCCGAGCTGAGGCTCTGAGACAGGAACAGTACGTTTGTGATCTTCCTGGCGATACGGGAATAGTCCTTCACATTTTTCTCCATGGGATACGGTCCTTGCAGATGTGTTTATTTTAGAAATCTCTTCTACACCGTATCGCCCATCAGGACAATAAAAAGATAGCGCCGCCAGAAGTGTCTTGACGGCAGATCCTTTTTTTTCTATCCTGTTTCCCGTAAAGTGGAGCTGCAACCATGAATCCCTATGAGGCGCGTCCTCCGTTTGAACAGGGACCGATCCGGCCGCCGAGTGAAGCCAGGAGCCTTCTCATCCGGGTGACCAGGAACTGCGCCTGGAATAAGTGCGCCTTCTGCCATACCTATCAGGGGGCGAATTTCTCACTCCGGCCGGTGTCCGAGATCAAGGAAGACATCCTCCGGATGGCCCAGGCGGCAGAGCGGATCCGGACACTGTCGGTGGAGAATGGCGAGGATGGGTGTATCGGCGAGAAGACCTTCAACCGGATTTTTTCTCCGGAAGGAAATCAGGACGAATGCCTACGGTCGCTCGCGTCCTGGCTCTATTACGGGGGGGAATCCGTCTTCCTGCAGGATGCTGACTCTCTGATCATGAAGACGGACGATCTGGCAGACGTGATCGCTTCCCTCCGCGAGGCATTCCCTTCCATCCGGCGGATTACCACCTACGCCCGCGCGAAGACCGCCGCAAGAAAGTCGGTGGACGAACTGAAGCGTCTGCGGGAGGCAGGACTTTCCCGGATCCATATAGGAATGGAAACCGGATATGATCCGCTGCTCAAGTTTATCAGAAAAGGGGTGACCGCCGCCGAGCAGGTCGCGGGGGGGCAGAAGGTCCGGGAGGCCGGCATCTCCCTGTGCGAATATGTCATGCCGGGTCTGGGCGGAAGCCGATGGTCTGTGGAGCACGCCGTGGAGACCGCCCGGGCGCTGGGCAGGATCAACCCCGACCATATCCGGCTGCGAACCCTTCAGGTCGTTCCGGGAACCTGGCTCGCGGAAAAGGTCCGGCAAGGCGAATTCCAGGCGCTGGATGATGAAGCGATCCTGCGAGAGATCAGGCTTTTCTTCGAGACGCTGGAAGGGATCACGACGGAAGTCGTCAGCGATCATATCCTGAATCTCCTCGAAGAACTGGAGGGGAACCTCCCCGGCGACCGGGAGCGGATTATCGGGAGTATCGACCGCTTCTTCGCCCTCTCCGGAGAGGAAAGGATGGTCTTTCGTCTGGGCAGGAGGATGGGAATTTACCGGTATCTCGATGATCTCAAAGACCCTCTCACCTATCGCCAGATCGGCCAGCTTGCAAGAAAGTACCGAGAGAAGGACCCGCTCGAGCTGGAGCGCGATCTCGCAGATCTCAGGCGCCGATACATCTGATGGAAGGAGAAGGAGTAAAAAAAATTTTCCATATTGAAAATGAAGCCGGGTTGTGGTATTGGCTGTCTCGCGACTTATCAAGGGAAGAAGGGTTTTCCTTCCGCCGAGGGGATCGCGGGCGGAAACCGCTGGGGGATCGTTCAATGGTAGGACAACGGACTCTGACTCCGTGAATCGTGGTTCGAATCCACGTCTCCCAGCCAACATACATTCAATGGGTCTCAGACTGTATCTTTTAGCCCCTTATTTCTTTGCCGTTGTCCCGCTATCGTCCCGCTTTGCTCTGACAGATGATCCTGACCACAGTTCGCGCCAATTGTCGGCGGAGAGCTTGATGACCAGTGAACGGATATACCCACTCTGATGTTGTTTCCTGCTATGCTTAACCATCGGCGTAGATCCATTCAACGAAAATAGATAGGAGAATGAAAATGGTTTTGAGTGACGAAGCGCGGTCTCTTTTACAGGGTTCCTATGACCTCCACATTCACAGCGCACCCGACCTTATGCCCAGAAAGTCAAACGACCTGGGATTTGCACGGCGGGCGGCAACCGCCGGCATGGCGGGGATTCTCGTCAAGTCGCATTTCACCAGCACGGCCGACCGGGCCGCTCTTGTCAGCGAGGTAGTGCCCGACGTTCGAGTCTACGGCGCCCTCTGCCTGAACCACTCTTCGGGCGGCATTAACCCCATAGCCGCTGAAACCGCCGGTCGATCGGGAGCCCGACTCGTTTGGTTCCCGACGGTAGACGCCCGAAACGAACTGGAGCACATGGATCGTTACAAGGGAATAAGCACGCCCTTCTGGTACACCATAGCCCAGGAGCTGCGTGCAGAGGGTATGGCGCGCGAGCCCATTTACCTCCTCAATGAAGACGGGAAACTGCTTCCCGAAGTATACCAGGTCCTGGACGTCATCGCCAAGTACGATATGATCCTGGCCACGGGACACATCGGGATCGAAGAGATCAGGGTTCTGGTGAAGGCAGCCAAGGGAGCCGGAGTTCGCCGCATCGTGCTGACCCATCCTGACCTCCCATCGATCAAAATGCCCTTCGACCTGCAGGCCGAATTGGCTAAGCAGGGTGTGCTGATGGAGCGCACCTACATGATAAACTTCAGCGGCAAAGTAACCCTGGACTATACGTTTGCCGCCACAAGAGCAGCCGGCGTCGCGGGGACCCTCCTCTCTACGGATTTCGGACAACCGAAATCACCCTGGCCGGACGAGGGTTTTGGAGAGTTTATCCAGCATTTTCTTGACGCCGGATTCACGCGCGATGAGGTTCGAACGATGGTATACGACAACCCGGCCGGATTGGTCAACGGGAGCTGTCATAGGATATCTGCTTCATAACTCCCGTCGAGCGCTGCGTCGATGTGGGTGGCGAAGGCAGCGGCAGCGGCGCCCGGCATGCCGGTTTCCCGAACCAGCACCTGCGGTATGGAGTAGACCAACTCCGACACCATAGCCAGGGCCAACTCCCGCTTGCCGGCGCCAGGCATCCGTCGCACCGCATCCACCGCTGCCTGGTGGATTGTGTCCGCAGTCCGGATAGCCCCCTTCAGGAAAAGCATGCAGTCGGCTCCCTCTCTGATCGGATGGTTGACCAGGGTTCCGCCCAGGTAGGCGTGGCCAAGACACATCATGCGGAAATCCATCCGAGACAGCTTTGCCAGGGACCGCCGATAGCTGCAGGCATCGAAGTAAAGCGGATACCCCCCGGGCCTGGAGCCCATTCCCGGAACGCCATCCCCCATCAGCATAATCCCCTCCGACTCCCAGAAGTAGGAGATGGAGCCGGGTGTGTGGCCGGGGTTGTGGACCACCCTCAGGACGATTCCCTTCCCCAGGTCCACGGTGTCGTCTTCGGAAAGCACCGTGTCCGCCCCGACCGCCTGGCCCGTATTGGCGATCGTGTGCTCGGCCCGCTCCCCGACGGCCTCCCTGGAAAAGTCGAGCGCGATCAGGGGTGCCGTCATGAACTCCACCTGGGCCTGGACGGAATCGGCCATGAACAGATCGTCGCGGTGAAGACAGATGGACGCCCTGGAAAGCTTCTTCATCTCCCCGTTGCCGCCGGCATGGTCCAGGTGGGCATGGGTGTTGAGGATCAGATCGATATCGGAGAGGGCCAGCCCCATCCCGGCCAAGGCAGGCTGAAGCACCTCGCTGGGGGTGTGCTCGACGCCGGTATCCACCACGGCGATCCGATCCCCTTTGAGGAGATAGAGGAAGACGTTCCCGCCTCCATGGAAGGGGGCCATAATGGTGTAACATGAATGGTTTACCTGTGCGAAGCCCAAAGGATCGACCTCCATACGTGTTTGCCTGGACTATGAGATGAAATATTTTAGTTGTCAAGCGATTACTGACGGCTTCGTAAAAAGGCCGGATGCTTCGTTGCGCTTCATCCCTCGTCGTTGCGGCGTACGACAAAGTACGTCTCACTCCTCGGGTTTCGCGCGCCTTGCCTGCGGCCTTTTTACGAAGCCGTCCCGAATACAAGGCTTTTATGACTTTTTTCGAGATCGCGATTACTGGTATTCCCTTGTCAAAACTCCCCGGCCGCTATATGGTCACATCGTTCAAAACGAAGATATACATCTATGAACCAGGACTTGATCTTGAACGTAACAACCTTTCAACCCGCAGTGCACTGGGTCAAACCCCTTTGGTGGCTTGCCGCGCTTCTCGCAGCGCTCGCCACGCTCGGCCCTTTCGCGATCGACACTTATCTGCCGGCCTTTAACAGCATCAGCGTAAGTCTGGTCGCAACGCCGTTTCAGATGCAGCAAACCCTCTCGGCCTATCTGATAGGCTTCTCCGTGATGATGCTGCTGCACGGCGCATTGTCCGACAGCTTCGGTCGGAGGCCGGTCATCCTGGGCGGCCTGGGGGTGTTCGCGCTCGCCAGCCTGATCTGCGGTATCGCCAATCACATCGGGGTACTCATTGCCGGTCGGGTGCTGCAGGGCATGAGCTGTGGCGCGGGCATCGTGGTTGGTCGTGCGATCGTGCGCGACCTCTTTGATTCAGTGCAGGCGCAGCGCCTGATGAGCCAGATCACGCTTTTTTTCGGCATCGCCCCGGCCGTTGCACCGATCATCGGCGGCTGGTTATTGACGTTGATAGGCTGGCGCTCGATCTTCTGGTTCATGATGACAGTGGCCATCGTGCTCTGTATATTGGCCTGGATCACACTCCCCGAAACCCTGCCCATGGAACGTCGCCAGTCATTCGCGCTTGCGCCACTCGCACGCGCTTACTGGAGCGTGCTGAGCGACTCCCGCTTTCTGCTGCTGACCATAGCCAGCGGCGTACCCTTCAGCGCCGTGTTCATCTTCATCCTCTCCGCGCCAACCCTGCTCGGTGAACATCTGAGCCTGCCGCCTACGCAGTTCTTCTGGCTGTTTGTCTTCTGTATTTCCGGAATCATGGGGGGCGCATGGACCAGCGGGCGGCTGGCAGGACGTATTCCGCGCGAACGACAGATCCGTATCGGTTTCAGCATCACCCTCAGCATAGCCGTTGCCAATGTTCTATGGCACCTGTTCTTCCCGCCTACGCCGGTAAGCGTCATCGGACCGGTTTGCCTGATCGCCTTCGGCTGGTCGCTGCTCACGCCCTGTATCACATTAATGGTGCTCGATCTTTTCCCCAAGCGGCTCGGTCTTGCCTCCTCACTGCAGGCCTTCTTTGCAGGGCTCTCGAACGCAATTACCGCCGGTATCATTGCCCCGCTGGCAATGGGTAGTGTCGAAGGACTGGCAGCGGCTTCCGCCATGCTTGGTTTCGTGGGTTTACTGAGCTGGAACCTCTATCGCAGCGGTATCCGACGCGGGCGCTGGGGAACCCTATAATATCCCTGTCAGGAGCACGTGATATGTCCGGTTTATAGCACGTAATCTGTCCGGTTTGTTAGAGTCACCGTT
>MICN01000068.1:6834-6923 GCA_001829875.1 Syntrophus sp. GWC2_56_31 | reverse complement strand
CATCCCGGCCGCGAGGTCTTCGATCTTTTCGATTCCGTCGGCAAAACGGAAGGCTTCGAACCCGGCGCGAGGATCGCGTCCGGGCTTCG
>MICN01000068.1:0-6679 GCA_001829875.1 Syntrophus sp. GWC2_56_31 | reverse complement strand
CCGTTCAGGATCCGGAGAAAACCGGCGGCCTGTACGAATGCCTTTGCCCCCAGGCGGGGGACGTTCTGGAGCTCCTCGCGCGAGGCGAAAGGCCCGCGTTCGTTGCGCCAGGCGACGATCTTCTCCGCCAACGCCGGTCCCAGGCCGGAGACATAGGTGAGCAGGGCGGAGCTTGCCGTGTTCAGCTCGACGCCGACCGCGTTCACGCAGCTCATGACGACATCGTCCAGACTCTGCCTGAGTTCACCCTGGTCGACGTCGTGCTGGTACTGCCCCACGCCGATAGCGTTCGGTTCGATCTTCACCAGTTCGGCCAGAGGATCCATGAGACGGCGGCCGATGGAGACGGCCCCGCGGACCGTCACATCGTAATCGGGGAATTCGTCGCGGGCGATTTTGGATGCGGAGTAGACCGAAGCGCCGCTCTCATTCACCATGACGATCTGGATCGCCTCCGGAAGCCCCAGGGTTCCGAGGAAGGTTTCCGTTTCGCGTCCCGCCGTACCGTTGCCGATAGCGATCGCCTCGATATTCAGTTGCGCGCACAGCGAGAGGACCCTTTTGGCGGCCGTCTCCCGGTCCCTGTCCGAGAGATGGGGGTAGATCGTCTCGTGGTGGATCAGTCTCCCCTGGGCGTTGAGGCAGACGAGCTTGCACCCCGTCCGGAAACCGGGATCGAGGGCGAGGACCCGCTTCTGACCGAGGGGCGGCGCCAGGAGGAGCTGGCGGAGATTGTCGGCGAAGACCCGGATCGCCTCCGCATCGGCCCGCTTTTTGGTCACCATGCGGATCTCCGTTTCCATCGAGCTGGCCAGGAGCCGCCGGTAAGAGTCTTCGACGGCCAGCCGGACCTGTTCGGCGAGCGGACTATTTCCCTTGACAAAGAGGGCGCAGAGCAGAGAAATCGCTTCCGTCTCGGGCGGGATGACGCGGAGAGTGAGAAATTCTTCCTTCTCGCCCCGGCGCATCGCGAGTATCCGGTGCGAGGGGACTTTGGACGCCGGCTCTTCCCAGTCGAAGTAGTCCAGATAGCGATCCCCTTCCTTCTCCTTGCCCGCGATCACTTTCGACTGAAAGACGGCTTTGTCCGCAAAGAATGCCCGCATCCGGGCGCGGGCCTGTTCGTTTTCGTTCACCCATTCGGCGATGATGTCCCTGGCCCCGGCCAGGGCGTCTTCCGGGGTCGTCACTCCCTTTTCGGGATCGACGAAAGCCGATGCCTCGGCGAGCGGATCGAACGTCTCCTCCTGGGCAAAGATGCGCTGGGCGAGGGGTTCGAGCCCCTTCTCCCGGGCCGCGATTGCCCGCGTCCGACGCTTGGGACGGAAGGGGAGATAGAGATCCTCGAGGACGGCGAGGGTTTCCGCGGTATCGATCCTGCCCTTCAGTTCGTCGGTAAGAAGTTCGCGCTCTGCGAGTGATTTGAGGATCGCCTCCCGCCGCTTGTCCAACTCGGCGAGCTGGGCCAGCCGGTCGCGGATCGCGGTGATCTGGACCTCGTCGAGGGTTCCCGTGACCTCCTTGCGGTAGCGGGCGATGAACGGGACCGTCGCCCCTTCGCCGAGGAGCATCGCCGTCGCTTCGGCCTGCGTTTTTCCGATACCGAGATCGCCCGCGATCTTGGCGATGTGGCGTTCAAATGGATTTTTCTCGGGCATGTCACCCTTCGATGGTTCCGTCATTTCTCTTACACCTTAAAGGGTATTTCAATTTTGCCAACTCTCATATCACAAGGGAGGGCGTTTATGAAACGAAATTGCGAGAAAGGGGCACGGGAAAGTGGAGGAAATAAACATGTTGCCAAAGTGCACACATTATGATATCTCTACACTATGAAACAGTTTGACTGGAGCCAAGAAAAAAATGAATGGCTGCGGGCAGAACGAGACGTCGCGTTTGAGGAAATCGTTTACCATCTGCAGCATGGAGGGCTGCTCGATGTCATTGGTCATCCCAACCAGGAGACGTATCCGAATCAACGAATCTTTATCGTAAATGTCGAAGGTTATGCTTGTTTGGTTCCATTCGTTGAAACGGATGATGGTGTTTTTCTGAAAACCATAATTCCAAGTCGTAAAATGACGAAGCTCTATTTGGGAGGTGAGCAAGAATGAAGTTAACTAAGGAAGAAAAAGATATATTGGAGTCCGTCGAACGGGGGGAATGGCGTCGCATTCCGGATTTCGACAGGGAGGCCAAGCGATATCAAGAGTACGCTCGGGCAACTCTGCGTAAGGATAAGCGAGTAAACATACGTATGGCTGAAAGGGATATTGGTCGATTCCAGAAAAAAGCCATTGAGGAGGGTTTACCTTATCAGACACTGATTTCCAGTGTGCTCCATAAGTATATCAATGGCCGTCTTGTTGAGAAAGCCTCCTAACTACCGATGACAGAAACAAATGCTAAAATATGAAACTTGCTGTAATCCCCACTGCGATGAATGAGCTGTCACGATCGGCCGGCAACGCCGATCCCTTCAGACCCTACCCCTTCGTCTCATCCCTGGCGTCTCCCGAGAGAGAAAAGATGTAGGATGCTGTCGGGGTCACCGTTCGGGATGCATACGTTCAGCCGATCGCCTTCCCGCCCCGCTCCCCGGAACTGATCCGGACGCAGTCGGCCAGATCCAGGACAAAGATTTTCCCATCCCCGACCGCGCCTTTGCCGGTCCTGGCCCCTTTGTTGATGGCGGCGATGGTCGGCTCGACGAAGTCCTCGTTCACGGCGATATCGAGCCGCACCTTCCTCAGCAGTCCGCCGACCTCCTTCGCACCGCGGTAGATCTCGGTGAACCCCTTCTGCCTTCCTTGTCCGAGGACGTTTGTGACGGTCATGAGATTGACGTCTACCGCTTCGAGCGCCGCTTTGACCTCCTCCAGCTTGTGCGGCTGGATGATTGCAACGATGTATTTCATGATTTTTACCTCCTATTCGATGACGGTATAAGCCGACTCGCTCTGTTGGGTCAGGTCGAGACCCACGATTTCATCTCTCTTCTCCACCCGCATACCGACGAGGGCATCCACGGCCTTGAAGATGATCCAGGTCATCGCCGCCGCGAACAGGGGCACGATCACAACGAGCAACAACTGGATCAGGAAAAGTTTTGAGTTACCGAAGAAAAGACCGTCTGCGCCGGCGGCGTTCATCGCCTTTTCCGCAAAGAGCCCCGTCGCCAGCGTCCCCCATATCCCGCCTACCCCGTGGACGCCGAAGGCGTCGAGCGAATCGTCATATCCGAACCGGGATTTGATCACGACGATGGCGATATAACAGAACAGGGAAACCAGGATTCCGATGAAGATCGCGTTCATGGGGTTTACGAAACCGCAGGCTGGTGTGATGGCCACGAGCCCCGCGACGGCGCCGGTCGCCGCGCCGAGTATCGTCGGCGCGCCGTGATGCTGCCATTCGATAAGCGCCCAGGTGAACCCCGCGGCGGCTGCAGCGATGTGAGTCGTAACGAAGGCATTGGCCGCCAGTTCGTTTGCCCCCAGGGCGCTCCCCGCATTGAAACCGAACCATCCAAACCAGAGCAGGGCGGCGCCGAGAACGGTGAAGGGAAGGTTGTGCGGCCGGAAGGGTTGTTGCTCGTAACCGCACCTCCTGCCCAGAAGGATCGCCAGCGTCAGCGCCGAGACGCCGGAACTGACATGGACGACGATCCCGCCGGCGAAATCCAGCGCCCCTAAATCCCGGAGCCAACCGCCTGTCCCCCAGACCCAATGGGCCAGCGGGTCGTAGACCAGCGTCGCCCACAGGACGGTGAAGATGAGAAAAGCCGAGAACTTCATTCGCTCCGCAAAGGCGCCGATGATGAGCGCCGGCGTGATGATGGCGAACATCGCCTGAAAGATCATGAAGACCTGATGGGGGATCGTTGCCGCATAATCGGTGTTTGGCTGTCCGCCGACGAAGTTGAGCCCCGCCCATTTCAGGCTGCCGATGATCCCGAGGCCCGTATCGGGTCCGAAGGCCAGGGAGTAGCCGAACAGGACCCACTGCAGGCTGATGACGCAGGCAATGGTGAAACATTGCATCAGGATGGACAGGACATTTTTTCTCCGCACCAGACCGCCGTAGAAAAAGGCGAGTCCCGGAATCGTCATGCCCAGGACCAGGACCGATGACATTAAAACCCACGCTGTATCTCCGGTGTTCATGATGACAAACCTCCTTCAAAATGGTGTATCGGGATCTCCTCCGTCGGAACCGACTGGTTCCCCGGCGCCTTCCGGGGAAAGATGCCGGTCGGCGACGATCCTGTTTGGCAGTGGATAGAGCAAGGGGGATGCCAACGGCCAGTTTTCATCATAACATGTTGAATACATTAAGTTAAGGGCTAACCGGCGAGATGATGGCGGCCTTTCAGGGAAGAACAAATATGTATCGCGCTACCCGCGGTCATACAAAATTGTAAATGAAATGAAGCAGGTGAAGCGGAGTTACAGGGCTCCTTGAAATGGCGTGGGAAGTATGATAAATTACGGTGTAATTTAAAATTGATGACTGAACCAGAATAGATTATGCCTGTATATGAATATATTGCATTGGATTCCGGGGGGCGGAAGCGGAAGGGAATCGTCGATGCCGGGAGCATCGCCGCCGCCAACCAGAAGCTCCGCGAGAGCGAAATCTATCCGGAGGAAATCGCCGAGACCGCAGACCGAAAGCGCGAAGAATCGGCCGCACGGGGCGGGACGATTCGCCTTTTTCGGAAGGCCGGGCTCCGGGAATTGGCCTCGATGACTCGCCAACTCGCTACCCTCATCGGGGCGGGACTTCCTCTCGTTCCCTCCCTGTCGGCTTTGGTGACCCAGATCACGCATCCGGTCCTCAAAACAACGCTCGCCCGGATCAAGGAGGAGGTCAACGAAGGGAACAGCCTGACACAGAGCATGTCCCATTTCCCGGAGATATTTCCCCCTTTCTACATCAACATGGTCCGGGCCGGAGAGGCTTCGGGGACGATGGGCCTCGTCCTGGACCGTCTGGCCGATTTCAATGAAAGCCAGCAGGCATTGAGGACGAAGATCCGGTCGGCACTGGCCTATCCGCTCTTCATGTTCTTTATCGGGAGTGGCGTGCTCTTATTCCTCGTTACATTCGTTGTGCCGAACATCACGAACATCTTCCGGGAGATGCATCAGGCGCTCCCTGGGATCACCGTATTTCTCATTGTGGTAAGCGGCTTTTTGAAATCCTTCTGGTGGATCATTTTATCGGTCCTTCTTGCGATGTTCGTGAGCTTGCGCTATGCCATCCGGAAGACCAAACGGGGCCGGCGCTGGTGGGACAAATTTCTGCTTCGGGTCCCGCTGTTCGGCGGACTGAACAGGAAGATCGCCGTAGCGAGGTTCAGCCGCACCCTCGGCACCCTCCTTCAAAGCGGCGTGCCCCTCCTGTCTGCCCTGGATATCGCAAAGAATGTGGTGAACAACACTCTGCTCGCCGAGCAGATCGGTATGGCGGCCAAGGATGTCGAGGAAGGACAAAGCCTTTCCTCCCCGCTATCAAAAAACGGCTTTTTCCCCTCCATCGCCGTGGAGATGATTGCCGCGGGAGAAGCGAGCGGCAATATGGAAGCGATGCTCTTCCGGATTGCCGATGCCTATGAAAAGGAGGTTGAGGCAAACGTTCTCGTTGTGACCTCCCTGCTGGAGCCGGCAATGATTCTCATGATGGGAGCCGTGGTCGGATTCATCGTCGTCTCGATTTTGCTTCCCATTTTCGAGATGAACCAGCTCGTCCGGTAAGATTGGGGTCAGGTCTTTAAATTTAGCAAACGCTAAATTTAAAGACCTGACCCCATAAAGAAAGGTATGAGGAAAATGAAATGTAATGAGAGGGGTTTCACGCTGATCGAATTGATGGTCGTCATCGTCATCTTGGGCGTTTTGGCCGGATTGATCGTCCCCCGGATCATGGGACGACCGGACGAGGCACGGCAGGCGAAGGCGCGGATACAGATGGAAAGTCTCGAAACGGCGCTTAAACTCTACAAGCTGGACAACGGGAACTACCCCACCACGGAGCAGGGACTCCAGGCTCTGGTGGCGCCTCCTGCCGTGGGGACACCGCTCAAGAACTGGCGCCAGGGGGGCTATCTCGAAAAGGGCAAGGTCCCGAAAGATCCCTGGGACAATGATTTCGTCTACATCTCCCCCGGCGCGCACGGGGATTACGATCTCATTTGCCACGGCGCCGACGGCGAACCGGGCGGTGAAGGAAAAAACAAGGATATCAACAGTTGGGAAAGTGACTAACCGGGGTTATACGCTGATCGAACTGTCTGTGGTGGTGTTGCTCGTCGGGATACTGCTCTTGATCACCGTTCCCCGTGTCCGCGATACGCTGCTCAACGACGACCTCAAGGTCGCAACGCGCCGCATCGTCGGCGTCGCCCGCGAACTGCGGAACGAATCGGTTCGGGAGCGGACAGATTCGATCCTCCACATCGATCTCAATCAGCCGGGTTTTTGGAGCTATCCTGCGGATACGACAGACGAAAAGCGGGAGGAGCTCCGCAAGAAGGCGGTTCGCTTTCCTGAGGGAATCCGGATAGCGGACATCAGGCAGGTCAATTCGGCTAAAAAGACGGAAGGTGAGGCCGTTATCCGCTTTTTTAAGGGGGGGTATATGACGCCTACTGTTGTCCACCTGGCCAAAGGAGACC